>JAAXVX010000037.1 GCA_013335275.1 Bacteroidales bacterium | reverse complement strand
GCGGCATTATTTATACTGAATATAGGTTATCAAAAATTATAAATTATTACATTATGATTGTAAATGCCGACTTTACCAAAAGATATGAAAAGATACCGGTAGACATTTTTCAGGATTCAACTGCCGCAGCGGCAATGGTTGCCCAAAGCATAGCGGAGTTAATTAAAACCAAAACTCAAAAAGGTCTCCCATGTGTCATCGGAATAAGTGCAAGTTCATCTTCTATTCCTCTTTATGAGGAGCTTGCAAGATTATGCAGCAAGAAAAAAATTACATTCGGCAATGTTCATCTCTTTTCTGTAGATGAGTATTGGCCCCTCACAAAGAATGAATTACAGAGCCACTACAGGTTTCTTAAGGAATATCTTATCGATTTTATCGATATTCCTTCAAATAACATACATTTTCTGAACAGCGAAATTCCAAAGGAAAGCATTCACGACTATTGCAATGATTTTGAAAAATCTATTGTCGATTTGGGTGGCCTGGATGCTCTGATAATTGGCGGAATGGGCTTTAATGAACCGGGTTCTCCATATAATTCAAGAACAAGGCTCATTACGTTAAACTACTCTTCAAGAGTTTCTGCTGCATCTGAGTTCTTTGGCGTTGAATATGTGCCATTTCATGCTCTTACAATGGGTATTGAAACTATTCTGTCTGCCAGAAAGATTTATTTCATGGCATGGGGAGAAGGCAAGGCTAATACAATCGCAAAGATGGTGGAGGGAACTGTTACGGATCAGAATCCTCTCTCCTACCTTCAGCAACATGATAATCTTGAAGTTATTATTGACACTCCTGCTGCTGCAGAATTAACAAGAATAAAAACACCATGGCTCACAGGCTCGTGTGAGTGGACAGATTTCATGATAAGAAAAGCTGTATTCTGGCTGAGCAAAAAACTTGAAAAACCAATTCTTAAACTTACAGACAGAGATTACAACGATAACGGGATGAGTGATCTTGTTACTGAGAAAGGTCCTGCAAGCAAAATAAACATCAAGGTATTTAATGATTTGCAGCACACAATCTCCGGATGGCCTGGCGGAAAGCCAAATTCCGATGATTCTACCAGACCTGAGCGTGCAAATCCATTTCCTAAGAAGGTTATAATATTCAGCCCGCACCCCGATGATGACGTAATTTCCATGGGTGGCACAATGGCGCGTCTTTCCGAACATGGACACGAAGTACACATTGCGTATCAGGTTTCCGGCAATATTGCCGTATTTGACCACGACGCAATAAGATTCCTTGATTTTTTAAGAGACAGTTCAAAAATATTTGAATTTGACACAAATAAAAGCCAGGACATATATCATAACGCCTTAAAAGAGCTTGGCTCCAAGCATCCGGGAGAACCCGACACACCTAACATTATGGCTGTTAAAACGGCAATACGCCGCGGAGAGGCAAAAGCTGCGTGCCGATACTTAAAAATTCCAGAAAACAGGGTTCACTTTTTGGATTTGCCTTTTTATGAAACAGGCGGAGTAAAAAAGAAGCCAATAAGTGCCGAAGATGTAAGAATAGTGAAGGAACTGCTTCAGGAAGTTAAACCTCATCAGGTATATGCAGCCGGAGATTTGAGTGACCCTCACGGAACACACAGGGTTTGTCTTCAGGCAATTCTTGCTGCTCTTGATGAGCTTAAGAACGAAAGCTGGTTTAAAGACTGCAGAGTATGGCTATACAGAGGCGCATGGCAGGAATGGGATGTTGCCGATTCAGACATGGCAGTTCCACTTAGTCCTGAAGAAGTTATTATTAAGCGGGAAGCGATATTTAAACATCAGTCTCAAAAAGACAGGCCTCTTTTCCCGGGATCTGATATGAGGGAGTTCTGGCAAAGAGCAGAAGAGCGTAATCACAATACCGCTGTTCTGTTTGATAAGCTTGGAATGGCAGAGTATCAGGCCATCGAACTGTTTGTAAGATACGCAAATTAGGAGAGTAAATGTTTTTAGAAGGGGTAACCTACACCAAACTGAAGGCTGTAGGTATCTCTTCTGAACCATTCACCTGGTTTTATCCATCTTTTAATAACGGGATCATATGCAACCATCCCAAGATCAAGTCTCAATATAACGAAATCCAAATTAAGCCTTGCTCCCACTCCCCAGTTGAAGGCTATGCTTTTGTAGAAAGAGTTAAGCTTAAATAACCCCTCTTCCCGTCCGGGTTCACTTCTAAGTGTCCATATATTTCCCGCATCTGCAAACAGAGCTCCCTCTACTTTCCAAAACATATTAAATCTGTATTCTGCATTTACTTCCAGCTTAAAATCGCCTGTCTGGTTTGGAATGGAGAATGTTGTGTCAATTTGCGCAGATCCAGGGCCTATTGTTCTCGCCTGCCATCCTCTGAGGCTATTTGCACCTCCGGCGTAGAACAACTTTTCAAAAGGCAGCGATTTTGAATTTCCGTAAGCGTAACCAAGGCCAATATTAAATCTTGTTGAAAAAGAATTTTTATTGTCAAGCCGCCACGTTTTCGAAACCGTGAGGTCAGAGCGGAAATATTGTGAATACGGGCTCTTCCATATAGTTTTAGCGCCGGTTGAATCCGAAGGCAGTTTAGAATTAAAGATACTTATAAGGTTGCCGGAAATATCATTTATCCACCTAACATAGAAAAAAGAGACCTTTGGATATGGGGAAGGGTCGGTTGTATAATATATAGTTGCTCCGGCGCCCATATCAAAGTGATTTTTATATGAGTTACGCAGGAATGGATCCGTCAGGTTATCGAAAAATGTAGAGGAGATATTATTCAGTTTAACGATACTTAACTGTATCGGATTTACCCTGTAATAGAATTTTCCACTACTCCAGTTGTAGCCATAATTAAGTGAAATAAGGTTTCTTGTGAATTCAGGTCTGTTTTGATAATTGTAGCTCAAGTTTATATCAGTACGGGGAACTGAAGATTTAAATATTCTGTCCGGAAGCAAAAGAAAATTTGGAGTTGAAATCCCAACCGATACTCCCAGTTCGGATGACTTAACAGGATCATTGAACTTAAATTGGAAATTGCCCATGAATCCCAGATTAAGCCATTCTCCCCCTCTGAAAATATTTTTGTGATAGTAAGAAATTGCAGGGGAGATGCCAAGTAACCCATTTGAATTGCTGGAAGCTTCAACATTGATTTTATAGCCTTGCATTTTGGATGGGGTGAGTCTTATTACACAATCAACCTCTCTTTTTGCAGATGTATCTGTACTCTCCTTTTGAACTTCGTCAAACTGTATGTTTACTCCTGAGAAAAGTCTTAATGAAACTAAACGGTCATAGCTCTTGGTAACCAGACTCTCATTATAAATACTACCGGGGACAATACGGTTCATCTTGTCAATTACAGATGGTTTAATTATCGGCTTTGCCGGAGATAAAATTTTAAGCCCCTTAAAATCAATAGTGTCATTTAAAATGATCTTGTCGGATTCAATACTGGTTGGGTCATATGATGGAAATACGGTAATGTTCCTTATGTAGTATTTTTCTTGTTTACGGGCATCTTCCGGATTTTCATTCCGTGTAAAATTCTCTATCTTCATAACAAGAGTAGCATCGGTGTCTTTCCTGAGAGTATCAGCTTCAAAGAAAAAATAGTTTTTTGAGAAATTGTAATATCCGGCATCTCTTAGAAGAGATGTAATCCTGACACTCTCTTCTTCAAGAAGCTGTTCAGAAAGATATTTGCCTGTTCTTACAAGACTCTTTAAAGTATCTTTCATTACAAATTCATTAATGACAGAATCTTTAATCTGATATGTAATTTTTGATATTTTATACCTGTTGCCAAGCCAGACATAATAATTTACATATGCCTTCTTTCCATTAAACGTAACACTGTCTTTAACTATTGAATTGAAATATCCCATAGATTTCAGATGGGCTTTGATGTTGTCATCGCTTTTCTTTACCAGCGTACTGTCAAATACAACAGGTGCCTGCCCCAGTTTAGATACAAACCTGTCCCATCCGTTGCCTTTCCCGTTGCTCCAGTTGTAAATACTTAAAAACGGGTTCCATCCGAAGAGAAATTCACTGTTAGGTTTCTGCCTTACATACGGCAACAGCTCTACCTCTTTTATTTTAGTAGAGTTTACAACAGTTATCTTATTCTTTCTCAATCTGTACTCTCCATCGGGAATTACTTTTACCGTGCTGCATGATACGGCAAGAAAAAGTATAAATAAAACTAACGGGGGTACAATGAAAAAAAGTCTTTTCATCTGGGTTTTCAATTTTATACAAAAATAGCTTTAAAATCTATTTTTTTTGGAATATATACGTAAAAAAAGAAATATATTTGCAGCCTATTATAAATCCGACTCACTTACATTGTTGATTTTTTGCCAAACTAACTTAGTTACATTGTCAAATGAAAAATAAATACATCGACTTAATTGAACAATCTTTTGAATTTCCGCAAGATGAATTTCGTGTCGAAGACGGAGAAATGATGTTCCACAATATTCCTGTAATGGACCTTATCGAACAATACGGGACTCCATTGAAAATTACTTATCTGCCAAAAATCTCATCCCAGATTCAGCGTGCCAAGAGGATGTTTAACGTGGCGATGGCAAAGGTAGATTATAACGGTGATTACCATTACTGCTACTGCACAAAAAGTTCGCATTTCTCTTTTGTAATGGAGGAAGCTCTTAAAAATGACATTCATATTGAAACGTCATCTGCTTTTGACCTTAATCTCATCGAGTCGCTTTTTGAACAAAACGTTGTAACAAAAGAGCTTTATATTATTTGTAACGGATATAAGAAAGATGTTTATATAGAAAATATAGCTAACCTTTTGAATAACGGATGGCATAATACAATTCCTGTTATTGATAATATGGGTGAGTTCGATCAGCTGGACGAGTATATCCTCGAACCATGCAAGATTGGTATACGCATTGCTGCAGAAGAGGAACCGAAATTTGAATTTTACACATCCAGGCTTGGTATAAGATACAGCGACATTATACCTTTTTATGAGGAAAAAATAAAAGGGAATAAGAAATTCACGTTAAAAATGCTTCACTTTTTCATTAATACAGGTATAAGAGACAATGCCTATTATTGGAACGAGCTGAGCAAGTGTGTATCTGTTTACTGCGATTTGAAAGGAATGTGCCCGGAACTGGATTCTCTGAATATTGGCGGCGGTTTTCCCATAAAGAATTCTCTTGCTTTTGATTATGATTATGAATACATGGCAGAGGAGGTTATCGCTCAGATAAAAAGCATTTGTCAGCAGAGGGGTGTTGCCGAACCAAACATATTTACTGAATTCGGCAGCTTTACTGTTGGTGAAAGCGGAGCGACAATTTATCAGGTTATGGGACAAAAACAGCAGAACGACAGAGAGAGATGGTATATGGTTGACAGTTCATTTATGACAACTCTTCCTGATACATGGGGTATTAAACAGCGCTTCATACTTCTTCCTATCAATAAATGGAACGATGAATATCAAAGAGTCTTTCTCGGAGGACTCACCTGTGACAGTCAGGATTACTACAATGCCGAAGCACACGCTAATGCAATATTTTTACCTACGATTAATGGCAGTGAAGAGCCTCTGTATATTGGATTCTTCCATACAGGTGCCTATCAGGAATCTATTGCAGGTTTTGGCGGAATACAACACTGTCTTCAGCCTGCACCAAAACATATTATCATAGATCTTGACGAGAACGGCGAGTATTATACAAGACTATTCAGCAAAGAGCAGACATATAAATCAATGCTTAAGATTCTGGGATATTGATGATTTCAAAATCTGATATAAAATTTATCAAATCTCTTGCACACAAAAGGTTCAGAGATGAAAACTCCGTATTTATCGCAGAGGGTGAAAAAATTGTAAATGAAGCATTGGCTTCTTCATATACAGTTGAGTCCGTATATTACAAAGACGATATAGGTGATGATGCCATGTCCCGTATTTCTCTGCTTTCTTCCCCCTCCCCCGCTTTGGCTGTTGTTAAAATGAAAAGGCCAGCAGAGTATTCTGTTTTGGATTATTCTAAATTGTATTTTGCTCTGGACTCTGTCCGGGATCCCGGAAATTTGGGAACAATAATAAGAATTTCCGACTGGTTTGGGATAGATACCATTTTTGCTTCAGAAGATACTGTTGATATATACAACCCAAAAGTAGTTCAGGCATCTATGGGTTCGGTATTCCGCGTGGAAATTCGTTACGGAGGGCTTAACACAATACTCTCTTCATTTAAGGGTAATGCACCTGTGTATGGTACATTTCTTTCTGCTAAAAGCATTTACGAAACACAATTGTCAAAAAACGGTGTTATTGTGTTGGGCAGCGAATCTCACGGAATTTCTGCAAAAATAGAGGATATTGTAGATCAAAAAATTTTAATTCCACAATATCCTGTTGATTCTCAAAGAGTAGAATCTCTTAACGTCGCAGTTTCCGCTGCTATTGTTGCTTCCGAATTCAGACGATTCTCTGTCTGAGAGCTTCGAAAATCACAACAGATGCAGCTACCGAAACATTTAGTGACAATGTTTTACCCATTAGCGGAATTTTAGCCACTTCAGTAGAAATTGCGAGTACAGATTCAGATATTCCTTTGTCTTCCGATCCGAGAATGATTGCAGTAGGCTTTTTAAAATCTACTTCATAAATTGTCTTCTCTGCTTTTTCTGTAGCAGCTACAATCTGGAAACCAGCTTCGAGCAAATGATAAAGCGCAGTTCTCAAATTTGGCACTTTAGCAGTAGGAATGCGAAGCAGTGCTCCGGCAGATGATTTAATTGCATCGGCATTAATTGCAGCACCGCCTTTGGCAGGAACAATTATACCGTCTGCAGCTGCGCATTCTGCACTTCTTGCAATTGCACCAAAATTTCTCACATCACTTACGCCATCCAGAAGGATAATTAATGGCAATTCTGACCTTTTTAAGGCATTCTCCACCATTGTCTCAACCGAGACATATTCTACCTGAGATATCAGCGCAACAACGCCCTGATGTCTTCCTTTTGTGAATCTGTTCAGTCTCTCTTCTGGCACAAATTGAACAGGAACATCTTTTTCCTGCAGCATTTGGAGTAGTCTGTGAAATTGGATTCCATCCATCCCCTGACGGAAAAGTACTTTTTCAATTTTTTTATTTGTTTCAAGCGCCTCAATTACAGGGTGCATCCCAAAGAGGTATTCATTTTTTTGTTCCATATATTATTAATTTATATTTATTGCTGTAATCTCTCCCACTCTTCCATCTTATCGTTTAATAAATCTTTCAGATTTGCATATTCAACAAGAACTCCTTCCAACTTTTCGGCAAAACTTCCTGCAGCCAACCCGGCCTCAATTACAGAAATTTTATTCTCAAGTTCTTCAATACTCTTTTCGCATCTTTCGATGGCGTATTTCCTTTTCCGAGTCTCCTTTTCAGCCTCTTTTTGTTCTTTGTAATTTACAGGATCACTCGCTTTTGCAGAGATTTTAATATTAGCGGGAAGTGATAAATTTAACTCATTTATGTTTTCAATTTTTTTTCTGTCAAGAAATTCAGTTATTCCGCCAAGATGTTCCCGGACCCCACCGTCTTTGAATTCATAAATTTTTGTAATAAGCCCGTCAAGGAAGTCTCTGTCGTGAGAAACAATGACAAGAGTTCCGTCATATTTTATCAGGGCCTGCTTAAGAATGTCCTTTGACCTGATATCCATATGGTTTGTAGGTTCGTCGAGCGCCAGAAGGTTGTGAGGATTGAGCATCAGCTTAGCCATCGCCAGTCTTGAACGTTCGCCGCCGCTTAATACACCAACTTTCTTATCTATTTCGTTGCCCTTGAATAAAAAGGCCGCAAGAATGTCCCTTAATTTAGTACGAATATCTCCGACTGCGATTTTATCCAGAGTATCAAAAATTGTATCATCTTTATCAAGGAGGTCATCCTGATTTTGAGCATAGTAACCGAGAGATACATTATGTCCTAAAGTAACGCTGCCTTTTGTAGGATTTAGCTCGTCAATTAAAAGCCTCATAAAGGTTGTTTTTCCCTCGCCGTTTCTTCCCAGCAATGCAACCTTCTCTCCTTTTTCAATCACAAAATTTACATTTTCAAAAACCACTTTTCTGGAGTCAAACTGCATCTTCAGATCCTTGGCTTTGACAACAACCTGGCCCGATCTGGGAGCAGGCGGGAACTTTACCAATAGTGTTGAATTGTCTTCAAGGTCAATTTCAATCCGGTCAATTTTTCCAAGTTGTTTAATCCTCGACTGAACCTGATTGGATTTAGTAGCCTTGTAACGAAACCTCTCAATGAATTCCTCGCTCTTCTCTATCATCCGCTGCTGATTGTCATATGCGGCTTTTTGCTGGTCGATCCTCTCTCTTCTCAGTTCCAGATATTTTGAATAAGGTACTTTGTAATCGTAAATCCTGCCAAGCATTATCTCAACAGTTCTGTTTGTCACTTTATCAAGGAATCTCCTGTCGTGCGATACAAGAACAAGTGAGCCGGTAAATCCGGCCAAATACTCCTCAAGCCACTGAATTGATTCTATGTCCAGGTGATTTGTAGGCTCGTCCAGCAGCAATACGGCAGGTTTCTTAAGCAAAATTTTAGCTAACTCTATCCTCATGTTCCAACCCTGGCTAAGTGTTGAAGTTGAACGGGAAAATTCGTTTCTTTTAAATCCAAGCCCAAGAAGAGTCTTTTCTGCTTCACCTGCAGGATTGTCACTTTCGAACAAATGGAGCTTATCGTTAACATCGTTTAATTTAACAATAAGCTTATGGTACTCGTTGCTCTCATAATCAGTCCTTTGAGTAAGCTCCCTGCTCACATCTTCCATCTCTTTATTCAGATCTGCTATATGCGAAAAAGCCATCATGGCCTCGTCAAATACACTCTTGTCTTTTGCATGATCCATCTGTTGGGGCAGATAACCAATGTCAATTGAAGATGGTCTTAAAACCTCTCCGGATGAAGGATTATTAATACCAGCAATTATTTTCAAAATTGTTGATTTACCCGATCCGTTTTTCCCTACAAGACCAATTTTATCTCTGTCTCCTATGTGGAAATTGATCTCATCAAACAGAGGGGTACCCCCGAATGAAACTGAAAGTTTATTTATCGATATCACGGCAAATTAATATACTGAATTCGTAAAGAAGATAAAGCGGCATTCCAACTATAAATAGTGTAAATGCATCTCCGCTTGGAGTAATAATTGCTGCTGCAATCATTAAAATTGTAAAAGCGTGCTTGCGGTATTTTTTTAAAAGAGATTTGTTAATAATTCCAATTTTAGATAAAATGAGTGCAAGCGCAGGCATTTCAAAGACAACCCCCATAATAAGAATCAATTGAGTGAACATTGAAATATAGGACTGTAATGAAATTTGATTTGCAACCATCGTGCTCACCTGATAAGTTCCTAAAAACCTCAATGTTAAAGGGAATACAAATATATAGCCAACAAGAACCCCTATAAAAAACAGTACGGCTCCAAATGCGAATGCTTTTTTAACAGCAATCTGTTCTTTTTCATAAAGGCCCGGCCCGATAAAACGCCATAGCTGATATAATACAAACGGAACAGCAAGGATAAATGCAAGAGTCAGCGAAACAGATACGTGAATAAAAAACTGAGCCGAAAGGTCAATATTTATAAGATTGAGGCTGAACGGCTCTGGCGCTGCTTCAGGGATTTTCAACAGTAACGCCAGCTGTCCGAGCCAATTGTATAAAATAAAGCCGGAATCCGTTGGCGCAAAAATAATTTTCTCAAAAATGAAGCTTTTT
>JAAXVX010000283.1 GCA_013335275.1 Bacteroidales bacterium | reverse complement strand
AACGCTTTTCGCAGCAATGGAAGTTCACCGCTTCGGCTACTCGATTGCAGAATTCCTTTTATCATCCTGGCAAATATTAGCACGGTCTATCCCCCGGATCATCACATGATGCAATGCTCCAGGCGTATCGAGTCTCGGTCCTCTTGGCATAATCGATTCCTCTGATTGCTTGTAGCTTCGCCTTTCTTCTGATCAATATGTCAAGTTAACACTTATTCGCTTTATTAAACTACGTCCCCTAACTTCGACCCAAACCGCCTTTCGCGCCAACGCTTTTCGCAGCAATGGAAGTTCACCGCTTCGGCTACCCGATTGCAGAATTCCTTTTATCATCCTAGCAAATATTAGCACGGCCTATCCCTCGGATCATCACATGATGCAATGCTCCTGGTGTATCGAGTCTCGGTCCTCTTGGCATAATCGATTCCGCTTATTGCTAGTAGCTTCACCTTTCTTCTGATCAATATGCCAATTTAGCGCTTATTCTTTTTATTCAACTACGTCCCCCATGTCTTCCCTTAACATAACGCCAGCCATAACCGGATACAAAAAGCGGAGCGCAGCGCAGCTTTTTGGAGTCCGAGTATATGGCATTGTTAGGGCTTCTCATTTTCGTTTAACAGAAGCCACTCAAAAAACTCTCTGCCCTTCTGTGAAACTTTCACATGATTGCCCGTTTGTTCAACTAGACCGAAAGCCTTTGCAGCATCCGATCCAGGCACTTCGCTTGGATCATAACGGTTCTCTGTCAGCACTTTTTCTTAGGCCCTAATGAAATGGTTTAATTTTCCAGAAGCAACATATTTCTGAAAGCCTTCAACTTTCCCTAAATTCGGGTCTCTTAGTTTGATCTCGGCTAATTTCGATTTAAGTTCAGATATCTCTTTTTCCTTTTGAAATATCTCCTTTTCTTTAGCTAGCAATTGACGCTGAGTTTCAACATCCCCGCCTTGCAATGAAAGGTATTTTGACCAAATTGCAGAAACTAACTGACAAAGTTGAATCTTGGTATAGTCAGTTGGCATTAAATGGAGGAGGTCGTCCGTAAGTTCTGGATATCGCTCACTTATTTGTTCATAGGTTTCTTGTGAATCAAATATTGATATGATTTTATTTAAATCGAAATTATTTCCTTTCTTACTTTCTTCTCGTAAAACATGCTTTATTTCTTTATCGACCCATGATGACTGAAGGGACTTTTGAGTAAAGAAAATTAATGCCACATCAGCTTTATCCAATCCATCCCGAAAAATTGATTTTCTTAAGTTGTCACCCGGAACAATTTTTCTTTTATCAATCCATACATTTATGTAGCAGTCTTCAAGATCCTGAACAATAGGCTCAATCAGAGATTCCTTGTCCTCAGATGAATGGCTTATAAATACGAGTACTGATTGACCCATTTGTGTATTGTCTCCTTAATGCCCTAACGATAGAGTTAAGCCGCGGCGCGTACCACTGTCGGCTTGAACGACTTGTTATATGGACTTGTAGTGCTTAAAAAATACATCAGTAATCTTATTATAAATGGCGTGTAGTTCGTCCCAGTCTAGAGAGTCGTTTGATTTATTAAGTTTTAGTTCACCAAATTGGACATCATCCCAAAGGGTGTCTGCCTTGTGTAAATAGTGAGCCTTAAGGAATTCCTGCTTTTTGGGGACAGGATATTTACCATCCCAAACCACCAACTCTGTCAACAGCTTAAATATTGCCAACTCATACTCATTGAACTCTATGCCCGACATCTCGGATAGTTTCACCAAATCATGGGAGTGAGGAGGTATCTCCTTCTTTGCAACGATGACTGATTTCAGTGCCAATTCAAATGATATTCCAAACGTCATTTGATATACAGGCCAACACGCGACCTCAAAACTGAATCCATTCCCAAATCCCAACTTTTCTTGAAAGGATTCGTTCTTGCCTTCTGATATCGCCAACCACAACACACCAGCAGAAGCATGTAAATCTGATGATTTATTGTGCCACCACAAAGGCGAATCTTTTCGAGTTTGATAAATATATTCATAAATATCGAACATGCGAGCACCGAAATTTGGTTTCCATATAACGTTTGAATTCACCGGCCTTGTGCGGCTTTATGCGCAAGGTCCGGTGGAATAATGGGTTGGGCGGCATAGCGTTCAGCAACTATTCTTCCTCTAACCTTTTCGCGTGGGTGCTACTGAGAGACCGGATATGGCGTGCATATGCCCAAGCGCCTCCGGATGCCAAACCGAGAAGGGTAAAAAGTGGTTCAAAAAATGGCTTCCCTGGGTCTTCGTACCAGAGATAAACCGTTGCAAGGCCGTCTAAAACAAGAGCCAGTGCTATTCCTTCGCACAGGCCAGCAAGGCAGGTATGCAGCGACGTAACGACTGCCCTCTTTGTAACTGCCGTAGATATGATTGCAACGGTTACAAATGAGGCAGGAATAAAGAAAAGTGCGAGGAAATGGGGCAAGGAAACTCCCCCCTTAACTTTCAGATTTCCAATTGGTACTGCCGTAAGCGTTATCAAGAATGCGGCGAATGTTGACACTATTCGCAACCTGTTTAGGAGCGTGTTCATATTTGGTATGCCGCCCAACAATGTTTAGACTGATCCGCATAAACTGCGGATTTTTGAATTACAACCCATATAAGATGCAATCAAAACACCGGCAAAATAACTGTTAAGATCATTCAATAATAT
>JAAXVX010000036.1 GCA_013335275.1 Bacteroidales bacterium | reverse complement strand
TATCGTGGAAAAGTGGATGAAACTGTTCTCGACATATTGGGAGGAATCCGCAGCACATGCACATATGTAGGGGCATCCCAGCTGAAAGAACTTTCCAAACGGACAACATTTATAAGGGTCGCAGAGCAGGAGAACCAGGTTTATAATGGCAACAGCCAATAGCAGTATTTGCATTTGTCGTAAATTTTGGAAATTATAGCATACATTTGCGGGCTAAAATTTCCATGTAATTATTAATGAAAAAGTTTACATCTGCCGGAACAACTTCCAAACTCACGATGGGCGGTTTGCTCATCACGCTGGGTATTGTTTACGGCGATTTGGGTACTTCTCCTCTTTATACAATCAGGGCCATCCTCAACGGAGCATCCGTAATTAACGAGAACTTTGTATTAGGAGCTTTGTCATGTGTGTTCTGGACTCTCACCCTCCAGACTACACTTAAGTATATTATTATCACGCTTCGTGCAGACAACAAGGGAGAGGGTGGAATCATGGCTCTTTTTGCTCTCCTGAAAAAGAAAAATAGCTGGATATCCTTAATTACAATAATAGGGGGTTGCGCCCTCATTGCCGATGGCGTAATTACGCCGGCTATCACAGTGACCTCTGCCGTCGAGGGGCTCAGGCTCTTTAATGCGGAAATACCCGTAGTTACGGTTGTACTTGTTATTCTCACTGTATTGTTTGCCATCCAGCAGTTTGGAACCTCATTTCTGGGTAAATCATTTGGCCCCATTATGTTCTTTTGGTTCTCCATGCTTGGAGTGCTGGGCATTTCTCAAATCATCTATTTTCCGGAGGTATTGATGGCGGTCAATCCGTATTATGCAATAAACCTCCTTGCAGAATATCCCAACGGTTTTGTATTGCTTGGTGCTGTTTTCCTTTGTACGACAGGTGCAGAGGCACTCTATTCCGATCTTGGCCATTGCGGTATACGCAATATCCGTATTTCATGGATATTTGTAAAGGCAACCCTGCTTCTGAACTATTTCGGACAGGGCGCATGGATAATTACCCACCCGCAGCATATTGTTCCAAATGTAAACCCGTTTTACGAAATGATGCCGGACTGGTTTCTGATTCCCGGTATATTTGTGGCCACAGCAGCAGCGATTATTGCAAGTCAGGCCTTAATCAGCGGGTCATATACCATTATCAGCGAGGCTATTTCTCTGAATTTCTTTCCAAAAGTTCGGGTCAATTATCCTGCAAACGAAAAGGGCCAAATGTACATACCCCTGATTAATACCGTTTTGTATCTGTCTTGTTGTTTTGTTGTGCTTTTCTTCAGGGAGTCGTCGGGGATGGAGGCAGCCTATGGCCTTGCAATAAACATTGCCATGCTCACGACAACCGTTTTGCTTATGTTTTATTTGCGGAATAAGTTTCCTCTTTATTTGCAGATATTGATTGGGGTCCTGTTTTTTACAATAGAATTTTCTTTTTTGGCAGCCAATCTTACAAAGTTCAGAAACGGAGGATGGATAACCCTTCTTATAGCGGGCATTTTTGCATTTGTCATGTATATATGGAGCAAAGGACGTCGTATTAAGAACAGCTTTATCACCTTTGTAAATATCAAGGATTATCTGCCTGTAATTAAAGCTCTCTCTAAAGACAAAACGGTGCCAAAATATGCAACCAACCTTGTATATATTACACACGCCAATCTTAGTACAGAAATCGAGAACAAGATTCTGTTTTCCATGCTGCGCAAACAGCCTAAGCGGGCCGATACGTACTGGCTTCTTCATGTTGACATAGTTGATGATCCAAATATCACCGAATATGAGGTAAAGCAAATTATCCCGGGCGTGCTCATACGTATAGACATGAGAATGGGATTCAAAGTGCCGGTGAAAGCCAATCTCTATTTCCATAACATACTGTTTGAACTCATGTCCGACCATAAGGTAGATATGATAAGCAATTATCCTTCTTTACGGGAGTATAATGTTTTGAGTGACTTCCGCTATATTGTAATTGAACGTGTCCAGAATAAAGACTATGATTTCAATCAGGTACGCAGGCTGATAATGAATGCCTACTTCTGGATTCGAAAAATAGGTATGACGGATGTTAATTATCTGGGCCTTGACTCTACAAACGTAAGTGTGGAAGAGGTGCCTTTGCTCGCCAGATCCGAAATTATTTACAGCGGAAAAGAGATTGCCCCGGTTTCTTCTGATTCTGTTAAAATCAAAATTAATGATTTGAAATTCAAAAGGGTGAAAAGTTTAAAAAACAGAAGAACCCCGCCTGAAGACACAACTAATTGACCCCTTCTTATGAACTTAACCTGTTTCAGGTTTGTTATAATAGAATTAATTTAAATCAGATAAAAAGATGAAAGGGATTATTAAATTCGCAGGTTTGGCATTGTTTATGGCCCTTCTCTTTTCATGTTTTTCGCAGAGAGTAGTGCCGTCTTCCGATGCCGCAAGGCTGGGAATAAAAGGCAATTCAGATGTCAAAGATTCAACTGAATATGAGCTTACTGTATTTGATGTGGGATTCGATTACTGGCTGAGCAGCCGCGGGTATTCTGCAAATCAGTACTCGAACGGATATCTGCAGTCTATGAACAGCCGCTATGTTCAGGAGTGGAACAGACGCTACATCAAGGGCGACCGGAGAATGGGCAGCAACATAGATTATGACATTCTCACTCATTACAATATTGAATTCAACTTCAAGCTTTTTATGTACTTCAAATACTTTGAAGAAACAAACAGAATAAAGCTATTGCAATAACATCCAGAATATTGTTATTCAAAAAAAGCGAGAAATTTGTATAAGTAGTTGATTAATGTTATAACTTTAAAACGTATTGTTTTGAAAATAGTTATAGACATTTAAATCGTACTATATGAAAACAAATTATCTCTTAATATTATTTACTATTATCTCAGTAAGTATATCTGCACAAAACAGAAAGGAACAGATTGCAACGTTAACCGCCAGGATGGACAGCCTGAATGCAGTTGTACTCAATAACGAAAAGGATATTAAGGCTAAGGAGTCTGCGATTAAAGGGCTGAATGCCGGAATAATTAAGCGTGATTCAACCATCAAGGCGCTTGGGGATGATATTGAACTCTATGAATCAAAATTTTTGGTTTTGAAAGACACAAACTCTAAACTCGAAAGCGAACTTAAGACAATCACGCAAAAATTTTCCGAAATAGAATACCAGCAAAGTTCAGCATCAGGCGAGATTTCAAAATTGAAAAAGGAGATTGAGCAAAAAAATAATCAAATTGTTGCACTTCAGAAAAAGTACGAAATATATGAAGTAAACGAATTTGTGCAAAGACTATACTCTTCTTTAGAGCAACCAGGGAATGAAAGCGGGAAAATCAACATTGCAGAC
Organism: Bacteroidales bacterium; assembly: GCA_013335275.1. Taxonomy (GTDB): domain Bacteria; phylum Bacteroidota; class Bacteroidia; order Bacteroidales; family UBA932; genus Bact-08. The sequence continues at coordinate 6,468 of JAAXVX010000036.1, read as the reverse complement.
AGTACAAGACTTGACCTCTCAAAATTTAATTCTCTGCTCGATTCGAATGCTGTGTATTCAAACAAACGGGTAGAAATTCTTTCAGGTACAAATAATGGCCGTTATCTTGTCAAACTGGTAAAAATTGAATCGGTGAGTAACGAAGGCGGCAGTTTTATTGTCGTTGCAAATGTAGAATATGACATTTATGAAACGGGTACATTCTACAATAACGAATTACTCCTGATTAAAAAATCAAACGGGCAGTTTAAACTGTCAAAATGGTCCGATATAAATATGCAAAAAATGGTATTGCTGCAAAGTGAAGGATTGCAAAATTTCGCAGAAAAGGACTTCTATAATATAATTGGCAGTATTAATAAATGAACCAGGGATTGAAGAAGTAAAAAATAGTCGTAAATTGTACCCAATTAATTACGAATAAGAAATATTATATACTTACTGATGTTTCAGGCATATTCCCGTAAAAAGTCCTTATCGCAAATAATAAGCAATTCCAACGGCTCCGAAGGGCAAAGCCATCTCAATAAAAATCTTACTGTACTCGATCTTACTGCATTAGGCGTTGCCGGCATTGTTGGAGCCGGCATATTCAGCACAATAGGAAATGCAGCATACAACGGCGGCCCTGCTGTTTCCCTTCTTTTTATATTTACTGCAATCGCCTGTGGTTTTTCGGCCCTTTGCTATGCAGAATTTGCCTCGCGAATTCCAATCAGCGGCAGTGCCTATACTTATGCCTATGTGAGTTTTGGAGAACTCATTGCATGGGTGATAGGCTGGAGCCTTATAATGGAATATGCCGTTGGCAATATGGCTGTTGCAATATCCTGGTCCGACTATTTTGCCGGGATGATGAAAGGGTTTGGTCTCATTGTTCCTGAATATCTCACAATGGACTATTTCTCGGCCTCGCACGGATTCAGGGAAGCAACTTCACTAATGGCCTCCGGTACAGATTTCGGTTCCCTCACTACCTCTTTGCAGGACTCTTTTATGGCCTGGACAAAGGCCCCTCAGATATTCGGATTGCATCTTATTGCAGATATACCAGCCTTCTCAATAGTTGTTCTAATTACCGTTCTTGTATATGTGGGCATATATGAGACAAAGGTTGCAAGCAATATCATGGTGGCGGTAAAAATTCTGATTCTTATATTGGTTATTACTGTCGGATCATTTTATGTCAATCCCGATAACTGGTCACCTTTTGCGCCAAACGGGCTGGGTGGAGTTTTGAAGGGAGTTTCGGCAGTATTCTTTGCCTTTATAGGATTCGATGCAATATCGACTACCGCGGAAGAGTGCCGGAATCCTCAGAAGGACCTTCCAAGAGCGATGTTTTATTGTCTCATTATTTGCATTGCTCTATATATTGCCATAAGTCTGGTAATTACCGGCATGGTTAGCTATACTGAGCTTGCAGTTGGGGACCCCCTGGCATTTGTATTCCAGAAACTGGATTTGAACTGGCTCTCGGGCGTTATTGCTGTGAGTGCTATTGTTGCAATGGCCAGTGTTTTGCTGGTTTTTCAGGTCGGACAGCCCAGGATATGGATGAGTATGAGCAGGGACGGTCTTTTGCCTAAGCGCTTTTCCAAGGTTCATAAACGATTTAAGACACCTTCATACGCAACTGTCGTAACCGGTTTTTTTGTTGCATTGCCATCTCTTTTCCTGAACCTTACAGAAGTTACCGATTTAACCAGCATAGGTACTCTCTTTGCGTTTATTGTGGTTTGCGGGGGAATACTCATTATTGACAAAGATGATTATGGCTCCAAAAAATCCAACACAAAGGTTGAGGATGAAAAAGCAGCTCAATTGAATGGAAAGCCAAAAGGATTCCGTGTGCCTTACTATAACAGCCGTAAATTTTTACCACCGATAGTTGGAATCGTTTTGTTTATTGCCCTCTTTTTTAATTTCGAAAGCATTACAAACTTTTTCACTTTGGATAATCTTAATTATAAAATCCCGGTATGGGGCTTTATTGTATCGTCCTTAATCATAATCTATTATGCAATACGAAAGGAGTTCTCGTTAATTCCTGTTCTTGGATTGCTTACCAATATTTACCTCATTTCGGAACTCGGGCTGGGCAACTGGATAAGATTTACTGTGTGGATGGTTATAGGGCTGGTGCTCTACTTCCTCTACGGACGAAAACACAGCAAATTGAACGAAATATAATACGAAAGCCGGATTACCCTTTCGAGTTTGACAAAGCTGATTTTGTCCGATGTATCGGTAGGTCTGTGATAATCGGGATGCATATTAACCTCCATCCATGCTATGTATGGAATGTTGAATTTGGAAAAGGCTATATAATCGGACCCGCCCTTGCCGTCTCCCCAACGCACTTCGTATGTAATATCAAGGCTTTGGTTCTTTTTAGGCAGGGCTTTGTGCAGATTTTTCCTGCAAATGGTTTTTAAGTAGGGATAATTGTTGTTCCATGCATAACTCACTTCCGGAAACAGGTCACCATTGTTTGCCCTGCCCACCATATCAAAATTCATATAAAGAGAGATTCTTTCCGGTTTGTAGAAATTTGAAGTATAGTAGTTGGACCCTAGAATATTTTCCTCTTCCCTGTCCCAGAATGCAAATATTATTGTTTTTGCAGGCTTAACTCCATTGTTCTTATACATTTTTGCCAGAGTCATTACCGCTGCAACTCCGCTTATATTGTCATCGGCTCCATGGTAAATTTCACCGTTCACAACTCCCAGCCCATCGTAGTGGGCTCCAATTACTACAAAGCTGTTTGTGTCCTTTCCGTCAATTCTTGCCAGGATATTTGATACATTCTTGTCTATCCTGCTGCTGTAGAAATTCTGCCTTACAGGGTTGTATCCAATTGAAAGCAGCACAGAATCTATATATTTTGCAGCAAGTCTTGACCCATCCGTATCTGTTTGCCTGCCCTGATATTTATCGGAAGAGAGCTCAATTGTTAATTGCTTGATTTCGTTGATGTTTATAGCTTTTAAAGCTTTGTCGAAAGAATTGGAATATAAAGCTGTAGTGCTTAGTATTGCAAGGAGCAGGAGTGTTTTTTGAATGATTTTCATAGGTGGGATTTGTACAAAAATAGATAAAAACTCTGGCAGAGGTTATCTTTTCCATTATCTTTGATATGATATTTGAATGTAGAAAGAATGATTATAGGAATAGATATTGGAAGCACGACTACAAAAGCAGTAGCCGTTCAAAACGGAGAGGTAATTAAAACTGTTAAAACCAAGGCTTTTGATGCTGTAACATCTGCAACCGGAGCTTTGGGGAAGATAGTTATTGAGAGCAACCTCAAAATATCTTCTGTAGACAAAATAATCATCACCGGAGCGGGGGCATTGAAAATAAAGGACGATATCTTCGGAATTACTACCCACAAAATTGATGAAATCACAGCAATTGGCATAGGCGGTATGTTCCTCTCCAAAAAAGAGAACATAATTATTTCAAACATAGGGACCGGCACATCAATAATTGAAGCAAACAAGAATAAAATCACACACATCGGAGGTACCGGCATCGGTGGAGGTACAATAACCGGATTGTCAAAAGCACTTATAAACATTTCAACTTTTGACAATATTCTAAAAATGGCCGCCGAAGGAAACCTTCAGAATGTTGACCTGCTCATCGAAGATATTTCCGACCTGGATATAAGTTTTCTGAACAAAAAATCTACTGCTTCAAATTTTGGCAAGATGCTGGATAATGCAACAAAGGAGGATGTTGCACTGGGTGTAATCAATATGGTTTATCAGGTTATTGGCATGATTTCGGTATTTGCAGCTAAAAGCAGAAATATCGATATTGTCCTTGTTACAGGAAACGGAAGCAACAACCGAATCGGACAGAAAATTCTTGAAAATATTTCCGGGTTATATAATATCCATTTTGAATTTCCTCATGATGCAGAATACACTACCGCAATAGGTGCAGCATTATCGGAACCGGAACATCATCTGTAAAACTTACGGGTACTAATACCTTACAAGTACAAACGGCTTAATTGGCAATGCCCTGTATATCGATCCTGCGTCTTCCCTCGGAATCTCTATTTTGAGTTGATATATATATCCCCATTGGCCGGATCCGAAAAGTGACCTGATGTTTCTTGACAGAAACCAGTTCATATGTTGCCTTTTGTAATTCATGTACGCGAAACGGCTGCCTGCAAGCTTGTTTTCCTGTTGGTCAATTTCGAGAATCATATTGTTGTCAAAAGCCATCAGTACAAAAACGTCATTTTGTTTAGGAATAGTAGGAGCGGCCTCGGTCTTGTTCACTTCGCTCGTGTCTTTGGCCGGTTTCTTTACCACAATAGGAAACTTTTCAATGCTCGAAAGGTCTTCCGTTACCTGTAGCGGCCCGGAATAAAGGCTGTCCCGCAGGAAGTCGGGGAGCTTTTTAAGCCCTTTATTGATTTGTATTTTGGAAATTTTGGATTCGAAAATAGAAACGCCTTTTAAAGAAAGAATAGCCAAACTGTCCCGCAGGTCTATCAACAGTGATATTGAATCGATTTTTGAAAGTTTGAGGGCATTGCGCAGATACGACTCATGATGTTCGTTTATTCGAACCATGTCAATTAAGTTTGATTGCTCTTTTGACAGCTGAGCCGTGGTATTTACCCCTCTTTCACTCACTTTATCCGAAATTGTGCTGTATTCCCTTGTAACAGGAATCAAATCAAACAAAATGAATATTACCACGACAATAGCAATCTGAGATGCAAAAAAGGTGATAATGGATTTTTTAGAGATATTTAGTTTTTTCATTTTGTTTGCCGCTAAAAGATGAAAACTTTAGATCCTATTTCCATATTGTTGAATACGGTTTTTAAATCGTCGTCGCCCAGTCTCACGCAACCGTGAGTTACAGGGAGGCCTAAAAAACGCTGATAAAGAGTGCCATGAATCATATATCCGTCTCCAAGAGTAAGGGCATAATCGCCAAGTGACCCGGGCTCACGGCGCTCAGGGTCGTTTTTTGATGGAACAGGCAGGCTCTCTTCAATGAAAGCCCAGTCCGGTTTGATCCATACAGGATTCGTGATTTTCCCCAGAATACGCAACTGGCCCTTAGGAGTTTTAAAAATCCACTGCTGGCCTTCGCCCGCATCCAGCAATATATAACTGCCGGTTGAGCATATTCCCTCTCTGATAATATCCTTTTTTGTGCGCAGGACAAATGTGTTCTTTGTTGTATTGATAATCAGATAAGGAGATGCAGGAGCAAGATTTTCAATTCTTTTTTGCAATACGGAAATTCTTCTCTGAGTCTCTTTTATTTGCTTTGTAAGCTGTACGGAGTCTTTTTGTGCAAGGTCCCCGGGAGAGTCGCGGTAACTGTAAAAAGAGATGGCAACCTCTTTTAATGTCTGCGATTTTGCAAGACAAAGAAAAATGACACAGACTGTGATAAAGAATGCCAGCAGAATCAATAAAATATTCTTTTTTTCAGGCTTTTCCATAATCGAAATATATGAATAATTTTTTTAATGAGGAACTAAATCAAAGATTTTTTCCAGGGGTACAAGTGACCCCACAATAGCTATAGGTGTTCCAACAGAGCAAAGGGCATAAAGGTTGTCCATATCTCTGTTTCTCAAGGCCACACAACCGTCTGTCCAGTCAATTCCTTTGCCTCCTCCTCCGTGAATTTCAATAGCTCCTCCAATAACGGCATTTTTAGAAATGCTTCCGTTGGCCTTTTGGTTATTGAACCTTTGCCTGTCGGCAGAATTTGGAAAGTTTATTAAAAGTGCTTTGTGATAAACAGTGTTTCTTCCGGCTTTCTTTGATGTAATGGAATATTTGCCTTCAGGAGTTGCACGGTCGCCCTGTTGTATTTTATGTCCCAGCCAGTTAACGCCAAGCTCTACATCAAATTCCCTGATTTTTCTCCCGGATTTGTATACAATGCATTTCTTTGAAAACTTATCCACCAAAACACTCACAGAACCGTTAGCCTTGGATCTTTGCCTCATTTCGGCATCAAGTTTAAGCCACTCGGGGTAACTGCCAAAATAATCAGTTAAAAGCTGGGTGGTTTGCCTTTCAATTTCGTTTACACTGGAGGTAAGTGATTCCAGATTTTTTTTGGCGGAAGAGAGGTCATTGCGTTTGAACGCCGATTCTACCTCTTCCATTTTTAAAATGGCCGGTGTGAATTTCTTCCAGACGTTGTGATTCAGGGGCAACTTTTCTTTTGCGGTCTTTATGAAGGCAATTTTACTTCTGAGAACCGGCAGGCTTTTTTCAATTTCCCTGCGGAACTCTATCTTTCTCTGAACCGAGTTTTTTATGGCATTTTGGGCATTCGCTATTGCCGAATCGGCCAGAATAATGGTTCTTTCATAATTTCGGGCTATTGGTGTTTTGTCGTTGTTTTCCTTCCAGTCGTTCATTGCATCTTCCCAGTTTTTGCGGGCAAGATTAAGCTCGGGAG
>JAAXVX010000035.1 GCA_013335275.1 Bacteroidales bacterium | reverse complement strand
TACTTCTGGCGCTGTGACGCAATCTTCTGATTGCCTTTTCTTTAATCTGCCTCACCCTCTCTCTTGTCAAGCCAAAATGCTCACCAATTTCTTCAAGTGTCATTTCAACTGAACCTATTCCAAAGAAATATTTTACAATATCTCTCTCCCTTTCGGTGAGAGTAGACAATGCTCTTTCAATCTCTTTATTTAATGACTCATTCAAGAGTCCTCTGTCTGCGTTAGGCGAATCTGTGTTAGGAAGGACATCCAGGAGATTATTGTCTTCGCCGTCAACAAATGGCGCATCAACAGACACGTGCCGGCCCGACACCCTAAGTGTATCAGCAATTTTTTCTCTTGGAATATCCAGAATGACAGCCAGTTCTTCCGGCGAAGGAAGTCTTTCGTTCTCCTGTTCAAATTTTGAAAGTGCTTTATTTATCTTGTTGAGCGAACCTACCTGATTGAGAGGAAGGCGAACAATTCTCGACTGCTCGGCAAGAGCCTGAAGAATTGATTGTCTTATCCACCATACAGCATAGGAGATAAATTTAAAACCTCTTGTTTCATCGAATTTTTCAGCGGCTTTAATCAAGCCAAGATTACCTTCGTTGATAAGGTCGGGAAGGCTTAAGCCCTGATTCTGATACTGTTTTGCAACAGATACCACAAAACGCAGGTTAGCTCTGGTAAGTTTTTCCAGTGCCTCCTGATCTCCTTTTCTTATCCGTTGTGCTAATTCAACTTCATCTTCAACTGTTATGAGCTCTTCCCTCCCTATCTCCTGAAGATACTTGTCGAGAGACGCACTCTCCCTGTTAGTAATGGATTTTGTTATCTTAAGCTGTCTCATGAATATATATTATCTTGCAAAGCTACATAAAAATGGCGTAAGCTGCAAAATTTAGAGACCCATTCCTTAATAAACAACTGAACCATTGTTGTAAATGGTTGGGTATAATTTTGCCGCTTAACTTCTTCCTTGCAAAACAATCGAAAGTCTGATTAGTTTACCTATTCTTTTCATATTAATCAATTTTAACGGGTTGAGAAATCAATTTTATGCCATAACTATTTTTTATTATCTTTGTTAAAAATTGAAAAGATATGAAATTTGTAGTTTCAAGTACAGAACTTTTAGCACGCCTCCAATCAGTTTCGAGAGTAATTTCATCTAAAAACTCACTCCCGATTCTGGATAATTTTCTCTTTGTTCTAAAGGACGGATTTCTGAATATTACGGCATCCGATTTAGAGACTACGCTCAAGGCAAAAATGGCAATAGAGAATATAACCGAGGAGGGAGAAATTACCATTCCTGCAAAACTTCTTACCGATTCACTCCGGGAATTTGCCGATCAGCCTCTGGAGTTCAAAACCAACGAAAGCAACTCAATTATTGAGATTCTTTGGGCAACCGGTAATGCAAAACTTCCATGCACATTGTCTGATGACTATCCTTCTATTCCGGACTTATCGGAAGAGAACACAACAATAACAATTAATTCCCGCACTCTGCTTGAGGGTATAAACAGAACGCTTTATGCTACAGCGGAAGAGGAATTAAGGCCGGTTATGAATGGAATATATTTTGATATTGATACCGACAGCACCACACTTGTAGCATCAGACGCACATAAGCTTGTCTGCTACACAAGACATGACATAAAGTCAGAAACAAAATCGGCATTTATTCTTCCTAAAAAACCATCGTCTGTTTTAAAAAATATTCTCGGAAAAGGAGATGAAGAGGTTATCGTGAAGTTTGACAAACGCAATGCTTACTTTGAATTTGAATCATTTGTACTGGTTTGCAGGCTTGTTGAAGGAAACTATCCGGCCTACCGCTCGGTTATTCCTAAAAACAATACAAACAAGCTGGTTATAAACAGAACCGATTTCCTTAACAGTGCCAGGAGGGTTGCAGTATGTTCAAACCAGGCCAGCAGTCAGGTGAGACTTAAACTTTCATACAACACTCTGGAACTGTTTGCACAGGACCTGGATTTTTCTATTTCCGCAAATGAAAAACTGATTTGCCAGTTTGAAGGAGATAATATGGAAATTGCTTTTAAATCTACTTTCTTAATTGAAATTTTAGGAAATCTTCCATATACTGATATTTCGCTGGAACTGTCTGATCCTTCGAGAGCCGCATTAATTCTTGCTGCAGGACCTGTTGATCCTCAGGAAGAAATTCTTGCTCTTTTGATGCCTATGATGGTAAATGCATAAAGCTCCCTTAAATAATGAAATTAAATCTAAAAAATCCTATAATATTCTTTGATATTGAGAGTACAGGGTTAAGTATTACCCAAGACAGAATTGTTGAAATCTGCGCTCTTAAAATTAATGTTAATGGCGATCAGGAAATTAAGACAAGACGGATAAATCCGACAATTCCTATATCACCCGAGGCTCAGAAAATACACGGAATATCTAATGAAGATGTTAAAGATTGTCCCACATTCAAAGAGGTAGCTAAAAGTCTTGCCATCTGGATGACCGGATGTGATTTTGCCGGTTACAATTCTATTAAATTCGACATCCCGCTTCTCGCGGAAGAGTTTCTTCGAGCAGGAATTGATTTCGATTTCCGAAAGAGAAAAATGGTTGATATTCAAAACATTTTTCACAAGATGGAACAGAGAACTCTCGTTGCTGCATATAAGTTTTATTGCAGCAAGGATTTGGAAAACGCCCACTCGGCAGAGGCAGACACCGTTGCTACATTTGAAATTCTTGAATCACAACTTGACAGATATAATGATACTCTGGAAAATGACATCGAATTTCTTTCCAAGTTCTCTACAAAATCCAATCTGCTCGATTATGCAGGCAGGATAGTCCTGGACGAAAAAGAGACTCCGCTTTTCAATTTTGGCAAATACAAGGGGAAACCGGTTGTAACCGTTTTTAAGGCCGACCCAAGTTACTATTCGTGGATGATGAATGGCGACTTTACCCTTGATACAAAACAAGTGCTCACGAAATTATATAAAAGTTACAACGAAAACCCGCAGAAGTCATTTCTGTTGTAATTCAGATATTAAAAGTGAATATATTTTACAAGAATATAGGGGAGAATAAGTTTTTTCTTAAACCAGACAGTGCACTGGTTAAAGGTTCCAGAGACTTTTACATACCCGGTTATATTGAGGGGGTGATTTTTTCACCCTCTCTTGTTTTTCGTATAAACCGCAGTTCTAAATGTACTGAAAGCCGCTTTGCAAAGCGATATTACAATGAGGTATCTTATGGCATTAATATTTACGATTACCGGTTCAGACAAAATAATTGCTCAGACTTTTTCGATTTAGTAAAACTGACTGTTTTCGATAACAGCTGCTACGCCGGAGATGAGTTTTTTTTGCCGGACAAATATAAGATTACCGGAAATGTCAATTTGGCAATTGACGGCATTGTTGCATTAACCTGCACTATACCCGAAAATATACTTGAAGAGGCAAACATGGCAATTGAACTGATTTCGGGATATTGCTCCATGAAATCAGGCGACCTTATCTATATTCAGCTCGGAGAGGTTGAGGAGCTTCGTAAAGACGTTAAATTGTCTCTTTCTCACTGCGGATCAGAGTCAACTTATTCGGAAGAGGTATTGTTCGATTTCAGAATAAAGTGAGAGGCCGATTTTCCTGCCAGATAACCTGTTGAAAAAGCAATCTGAAGATTATAACCACCGGTGTCTCCGTCAATGTCTATTACCTCACCTGCAAAATAGAGATTTTTTATAATTCTGGAGGACATATTCTTTGAAACAATATCGTTTATTGATACTCCTCCTGCAGTTATGACACATCTCTCGAATGAAGTAAAGCTTTCTATCTCCAGCTTCCAGTTCTTGAGAGAATCTATTATTGGGTAAATTTCTCCGGGAAGTTGCGATGAAAGAATTTTGCCGGAAAGCAATTTGTTCTGCTTCATAAAAGGCTCAATAAGCTGCTTTGGAAGAAGTCTGGGTAAAAGGTCCGTTATTCTTATCTTACCGTTTGCGTCAAACTCTCTGTTTATTCTGTTAATAAGCTGCACTTCGCTAAGAGCCGGTTTAAGGTCAATTGTGATAAATACTTTTTCGCCGTTAAGAAGAGCCTTTACTGCTTTTCTGCTAACTCTCAGCCCAAGCGGGCCTTCAAGTCCGTTATTTGTAAACTCAATATCTCCAAACTCTTCCTGCACAGCATCTTTTCCAATATAAAGTTTCAACGTTACATTTTTAAGCACTAAAGATTCAAGAGAACTGTCATATCCTTTAGGCATTAACGCAGTAAGAGATGGAAAGCAGGGAACAATATTGTGGCCAAGATTTCCGGCAAATTTATATCCATCCCCGTCTGATCCGGTTGTGGGATATGAAAGCCCTCCGGTAGCTACAATAACTGCTTTTGGGGAAACGGATTTCCGGGTGCCATTCTCCTCCCATACCAACTCTGTAACGGAACCGTCAATTGATTTAATATCTGTTACCCTGGCATTATAGCGCACTTCAACACCCAAAGCATTTAGCCTGTTTACTAAAGAATCTACAACATCTTTTGCCTGCCCCGATTTTGGATACACCCTGTCGCCTCTCTCAATGATTGTTTCAAGCCCGATTTCTTCAAACAGAGTAATAGTTTTACTGTTTGAAAGATTATAAAATGCCGATTTAAAGAAGCTGTTCTTTGGATAAATATGTTTAGAAAATTCGTCCCAGTTCTTTGTGTTTGTTATGTTGCATCTTCCCTTACCTGTTATTCTTATTTTTCTCCCTGCTTTCTCCATTTTTTCAAGAAGAAGCACCGAAACACCCTCTTCTGCTGCACTTAATGCAGCCAGCATCCCTGCTGCACCCGCTCCTATTACTACCAGCTCTCTGTTTTCCATTTCGCAAAGTAAGCCAATTTTATTAACTTTGAATAAAATATATCTCAATGAAATTTTCGGTAAACATCTCTCTTGCCATACTGATTATCCAATTTTTATGCGGCTGCAAAAACAACATAAAGGAGGAAACCTCTCTTAAAACAGGCAAGGGTTGTGAGTATGCAACTAATTTTGACATATACGGCGAAAATGAATCTAAAATCATTGTTATCCGGGAATCCTGGAATTCAGAAACAAACTCCGGTGATACCATAAAACAATCTGAATACAAAGACGTTCCATTTAAAAGGGTTGTGTGCATGTCAACAAGTCATATCGCATATCTCTCTGCACTTGGACTGGAAAACTGCATTGTAGGTGTATCAGGTTCAAGATATATTTCCAATTCAGCAATAAAGGATAAAATTAAAAAAGGAGATATCGCCGATGTTGGTTTTGAATCTTCCTTAAATTATGAATTGCTGATCAGCCTGAAACCCGATATCGTTTTTTCTTATGGCATAAGCGGAGAAAACAACCAGTATATCGAAAAAATGCGGCAGTTTGGAATAAGAGTCGTTACGATTGGAGACTATCTTGAAGAGCACCCGCTTGGCAAACTTGAATATCTTAAACTGTTTGGAGAGTTGTTTGGAGTAAGGGAGAGAGCTGATTCCATTTTTAATGATACAAAAAACAGTTATCTGAATTATAAGAACCTGGCTGCAAACAGTAAAAGAGTAAAAATCCTGATAAATGCTCCATGGAAAGATGTCTGGTACATTCCGGGAGACAGAAGCTACATAAGTGTTCTCATTAACGACGCAGGAGGAGACATTCTGCTGTCGAAGAAGGGGAAATCGACACCTCACTCATACAATCTGGAAGAGGTATACTCCCGCTCTTCCGAGGCTGATTACTGGTTAAACCCCAACAATTACTCATCAATTGAAGAGTTGAAATACAGCAATCCTCTTTTCAAGAATATTCCTGCTCTTAAAAAAGGGATGATTTTCAACAATATTTTAAGAAACACTCCTGAAGGCGGAAGTGATTTTTGGGAAACTGGAGTTGTTGAACCTGATGCTATTCTCAGGGATCTGATAAAAATATTCCACCCGGAACTTGATACCGGATGGAATCTAAAATATTATATGCAACTAAAATAAAAAGAGAGGGAAATTTATCCCTCTCTTTTTAAAAAATGCCGGTTACCCTGCTATTCATATATCGATGGCATCTCCTTTCCGGTGATTACATCCAGTCCGTTCATTGCCAGAGCAGACATTTCATCTTCTCCGGGATATATTTTTACGGGAGCAATAAACTTTATCATTTCGGTGATTTTATCCATCAATTTGCTGTTATATGCAACACCTCCTGTAAGGAGAATTGCATCAACATTTCCGGAAAGTGCTGCTGCAGCTGCCCCGATGGCTTTTGCAACATTATACCCGAAAGCATCTGATATGAGAGTGTACTTCTCATCGCCTTCACTCACCTTTTGTTCCACAACATTAAATGAATTTGTGCCCAGATGTGCAACAACCCCGCCTTCGCCTGTAATCATTTTTTTAACATCACTCAGAGTGTATTTGCCTGAAAAACAAAGTTCTGCTAGGGCATAAGCCGGTAATGTCCCTGATCTTTCTGGTGAAAATGGACCCTCACCGTTTAATGCATTATTCACATCTACAACTTTACCGTACAAGTGAGCCCCTACAGAGACACCACCTCCAAGGTGTGCGACAATAAGCCTGAGAGTATGATAATCCTTTCCCTCAGACGATGCATACATTTTAGCAATTGCCTTTTGATTGAGTGCATGGAATATTGATACTTTGGGTAGCAGAGGATGTCCGGAAACTCTCGCTACATCGGATAATTCATCTACTACTACAGGATCTGCAATATATGCCTTACAGCCGGGAATTTCTGAAGCCATATTTGAAGCAATGAGCCCGCCAAGATTGCTGGCATGTTCTCCGCCAATCCCAATTGTAAGATCATGAATCATTGCTTTATTAACTTCATAAACGCCCGATTTGATTGGCTTTAGAACGCCTCCCCTTCCAACTATTACCGATATCTTGGAAAGATCTATATTGTTTTCGTTAAGGGCATTAGTAATTGCATCTTTGCGAAACTCATACTGGTCTGCAATTTTTTTAAACGAAGATATCTCCTCCGAAGAGTGTCTCAATGTGTGAGTAAATATCTGTTTATGATCTTCAAAAACTGCAATTTTCGTAGAAGTCGAGCCAGGATTTATCGCTAATATTATATATCCCATAAATTATTTTGCTGTTAATGCTGCAAGAGCAATTGAGTTTAATTTAGTATCTATGCTGTCTGCGCGACTTGAGAGAACACATGGTACTTTTGCACCGGCAACAATTGCTGCTTGTTTTGCGCCAACGCAAAGAAGACTGTTAGATTTATAAAACACATTTGCAGACTCAATATTAGGGAATACGAGGCAATCGGCATCTCCCGCAACAGTGCTCACAAGCTTTTTAACCGCAACAGCTTCTGCCGAGAGGGCTACGTCCAAAGCAAGGGGACCGTCCACGAAACAGCCTGTAATCTGTCCTCTGTCTGCCATTTTGGAAATCATGGCAGCATCAACGCACGCCTGCATACCGGGGAGCATTTGTTCCGTAGCTGCAATAATAGCAACTTTTGGTTTCTCAATTCCAATTGCCTTTGCGGTTTTCACTACATAATTAGTAATGGCAATTTTTTGAGACAAATCCGGAGCCGGAATAACAGCGATATCTCCCATTATCAACAATTTATGATACTGAGGATTAGAAAGTACAGTTACGTGGCTTAAAATTGCCTTTGCAGGAAGCAGTCCTTTTTCCTTATTGAGAATAGCTCTCATATATTTGTCTGTACTGCAGAGACCCTTCATCAGTATATCACCTTCTCCTGCATTTATAAGGTCAACAGCCATGCTTACAGCACTTAGTTCTTCGCCGTTATGTACTATTCTGAATATTGAAGGATCAATTTTTTCATGTTCGCAAACCTGAAGAATCATCTTTTCATCCCCTACAAGGGTCGCTTCAACAATTCCGGCTTCAACTGCCAGTTTTGCTGCATTGATTGTGTGATCGTCCACTGCCCACGCAGCAATTAATCTCTTCTTAGGTTTGGTTCTTAATTTTTCGTAAATCTGTTCAAATGTTGTTATCATATTTCTATTTTTAATATCAGCGATGTTATTTTTCTCCAATTACGAGCTTCATTGTATCCTGGGCAATTACCAGTTCCTCATTTGTAGTTACAGTACACATTTTTACCTTTGAAGATGGAGTTGTAAGAATAACGTCTTTCCCTCTTATCCCCTTATTTGCCGCTTTATCAAAATCAACTCCGATATATTCCAGATGTGTTCCAACCATTTCTCTAATGTGAGGATCGTTTTCGCCAATACCGCCGGTAAATACTATCATATCACAGCCATTCATTACAGCGGTATATGATCCTATATATTTAAGAACTCTGTAATAAAGCAGATTAAGAGTCAGGATTGCTCTTTCATCTCCGTTTGCTGCAGCATTTTCAATGTCTCTTGCGTCGGAAGATTTGCCAAAAACGCCAAGGAAACCGCTCTTTTTATTAAGAAGCGAATTAATTCCGGCAGCATCAAGTCCTTCTCTTTCCATCAAATACGAAATAATTCCGGCATCAACATCTCCGCTTCTGGTACCCATAATAACACCTTCAAGAGGTGTAAATCCCATTGACGTATCGATTGATTTACCGTTTTTAATTGCAGTTATGGAACTGCCGTTGCCAAGGTGGCAGGTAATCACCTTTGATGTTTCAAAATTCAATCCTGCAAGGTCACATGCTTTTTTCGCAACAAACTTGTGACTTGTTCCGTGGAAACCATATCTGCGGATTTTATATTTAGTATAATACTCATATGGAAGTGCATACATATATGCATAATCCGGCATTGTCTGATGGAATGATGTGTCAAAAACCGCAACCTGCGGTACTTTTGGCATTAAAGTATCAATTGCGTTTATACCTAAAAGATTGGCAGGGTTATGCAGAGGTGCCAGTTCACAAAGTTTTTCAATACCTTTAATTACCTCTTTGTCAACTATTGTACTTGACTTGAAAAGTTCTCCACCGTGTGCCACTCTGTGCCCTACTGCTCCTATTTCATCAAGGGACTTAAGCACTCCTAATTTTGAATCAGTGAGAATGTCTAATACTTTTTTGATACCAACCGTGTGGTTCGGAATTGGATATTCCGCTTCAAATTTTTCTCTGCCTTCGACTCTGTGTGAAAGAATACCGCTTTCGAGACCGATTCTTTCTACTAAACCTTTAGCTAACAACGTAAATTGGGATTCCGACTTCATATCAAGTACCTGATACTTGAGCGACGAGCTCCCACAATTCAATACTAAAACAATCATTTCAAATAAATTTATGAATTTTCAAAAAAAGGTGGTTAAAACTTTACAAATATAATATAAATACCCTCTTTTTTGTAATAGTTAAACAATTAATTGATAATTTTACAAAAAATGTGGTGATGGGGAGAAATTGCAGGGAGGAATATCACTCGCTTCTGAAAATCTTTGGAAGTTCACCGCTTTTTTTATACTCTTCTGTATTTGTCGCCGGAATAATCTTTGCCGGAATTTTTCCTTCCGGAACAAACTATTCTATTTTATTTTCATCAACGACATTAATTATCCTAATCGTTCTTTACTATTTTTCTTTTATAGAATCGATGGCTGTAAGAGGAACTAAAGACTTCAGCCAATTTCTTAAAATCTCTTTAATATTATCGTTTTTTGCTCTTGGAACTTTAAGTATCTCACTAAACGGATATTACAACAATATCCGCAGAAATAGCAGGATACCGTCATTAAAACCATATTCAGATACATGTTTGATATCAGAAACTCCAAAACCGACCGGCAAATTTATGAAGTTTCCGGCAAAGTCAGCAAAATTTAATGAATCAATTTTAATCTAC
>JAAXVX010000282.1 GCA_013335275.1 Bacteroidales bacterium | reverse complement strand
TGCAATCCGCTTCCAAAGCTTAGAGTTTGCCCCTGAGGCAGGTGAAAAACCATACTGAGCCGTGGTTCCCACAATAGCTCGTGAGTTATGAGAGAATGGAAAACATTTATGCCGGTATTTATTTCAATAGCCTGCAGCGGCCTGTATTTCCACTGTGCAAAGTAGCTGTTGTACCAGCCTGTTGTTTTTGCATTGATGAGAGTATCATATTTCTCTGCGGACAGATATTTTCTTGCGAACATGTCCCCGCCTGTTGAGTTTATTGAAAATCCGGCGCGCAGGGTGTTCCTTGAGTTAAATTTATGGCTTAATAACGTGGAAATCCTGAGAGCGGGATATTTGAAAAACTCCTCATAATAAAGCGTTTTGTTTAACAGGGTGTCTGTAACATGATTGTCCGAACGATCCTGCTGGTATGTAAAGCCAATTGTTGTCCGCAGGTATGTCTTTGAATTTGGGAATGCAATGGAGTGTTTTATGCCTGCAACAGCCATAAAATGCCGGTCCGTATACTCATCTTTATCGGCACCGCTTTTTATTGAATCGGCATTTTCAGAAGCAATATCGCCAACCAGACTTGAGCCGCCTATGCTGAAGAATTCAATTGTACCGGCTCTTTTGGTCTTTATTGCAGCTTTTAATGCCCAATCCCATGACCGGGGGATTATTCCTACCTCTTCGGCATCTATGATCCCGTAACGCTTTAAAAAGTCGAAATTTGCGTATCTTAAATTACCAAACCATGAACTGCCCGGCTTCCTGCGAAAAGGCCCCTCTGCAGATACCTCTGCTCCCACAACGCTTAGTCCCAGAGAATATTCGCCTTTAGAATCATTTCCATTTCTCAGACTTAAATCCATTACTCCCGAGTATGCATTTCCATACTCTGCAGGAAATGCCGCAGTGTAAAAATCAAATCCGGAGAGTGCATTTGTTGTTATTGACGAATATGCCCCGCCGGAAGCGCCCTGGCCGCCTGTTAAGTGGTTAGGATTTGGAATTTCTATCCCTTCAATCCTCCAAAGAAGCCCTTTAGGAGAATTCCCCCGGATGATTATCTGATTATCGTCGTCATCATTTCCTGCTGAAACGCCAGGCATTGCCGTAACCATTCTCAACGGATCGTAATAACCACCGGCAAAACGTGCTGCATCCTGGCTCCTTAGCCTGTGAACACTCACGGCAGCCATTGGGTTTATACTTCTTTTCGACTCGGCACTTACAACTACTTCGGAAATCAGTTGCCTTGACTCGTTCAGGTCGGCAGTAATGAATACCTCTTTTCCCGTTCCAACGAGAATGTCTTTTACAATTCTGCTATTATATCCCAGGTATGAAATCTGTAAAGAGTGTCTCCCCGGGGGAACCATTATAGAAAATTTTCCAAGAGAATCTGTTGTTGTAAAGTTCTTTACGGAAAAAGTTGCGACAAGAACGCCCGCACCCTGAAGAGGTGTTCTGCTTTCCGAATCAATAACAATACCGGAAAGTTTTTGAAAGTAATTCTGCCCCTGAATAGAACCGCCGAGGCAGCACAAAAGAAATATCAAAGTGAGTCGCATTGCGATCGGATCTACTTTCTTATTATGCCCTTATTTTTTCTTCCGTCTATAAAAATATATAAAGGCTTGTCAAACCTTACAACTCTTAAATAATTGCTTTCGTATACAGCATCCATTTTGTCAAGCTCTTCTTTGTCGAACTTACCGTCGTTGTTATAAGGGTTTATTGTAAGGTAGCCTATTCCGAAAGAGGTAAGGTTCTGGAAGAAGTGGGTACCCTGACTTGGTTCAACATGGAAGTCCCTGAGCCCGCACTCTACAATTACCTTTGCCTCAGAGATATGCGGCCATTTTATTGGGATGCCGAGCCACGGATCGCTGGAGCCCCATCTTCCGGGACCAACAAGAACATAGTACCTTCCCAGTTCTTTCATTTTTATATTTAGAGAATCAATTTCTTCCGCCATTTTTACCGTATGGCTGCTGTCAAAATTCTCGTTCCGTATGTAAACAATATCTGTTATACCGTCAATGAATCCAACCCCCAGGGCCTTTTGAGCATAAATGACAGAGTCTTCCGTATCAATTTTATCCCAGTCCAGAGATTTGTTGTCCAGACTCTCTGTGATAGGTCTTATCTGCAGAAAGTTAAATGTTTTATCCTCTCCCGCCGGTACATCCATATTTACGGCAAACTCTATTTCGACTGCCGATCGCATCTCTTTCTGACATATTTCCAGAAGCTCGCTCAGAAGAGGAGCCAAAGGCATTGTGTCATATTTGAGAATGTGAGAGAAAGTAATGATTTTGCGTCCCTCTTCGAGGTTATTGTCAATAATTACCTGATTTCGCATATCCCAGGTGGATGCCACAAAGTTGAGGTTGCGGAAATGTTTGACCTGGTTAATTTCAAATTTTTCAAGGTTGACTGAGTCGTCAATTGATGTTTTGAACTGCTCCGGCTTAAGATTGAGGGCATACATTTCGTTTTGAGTGTCCCTCATTGCCAGTTGGGGAGTAGATAGCTGAAGTACGTGTTTTGGATGCTTTGGCGAAAAGCGTAAGGTTTTTCCACCCTCAACAACCAGCTTTCCAAGCCCGAATGCCATGTTTACAATGCCGTCTTCCGGCTTTTCGGCGCCAATGGGATAGAAATTAATTGACCTTGCCACTCCGGAGATTGTCGGGAAGAAAAATCCGCTG
>JAAXVX010000281.1 GCA_013335275.1 Bacteroidales bacterium | reverse complement strand
GGGGCCGAGCCCCTTCTTTATTTACGGCTTTTCGCCTGCAAATAAATTTGCTGCGAATGCCGTAAATAAAATAAGCCGCACATTTGTGCGGCTTACATTTTTTGCTTTGTGATTCGGTTGGGATTCGAACCCAAGACCCACAGCTTAGAAGGCTGTTGCTCTATCCAACTGAGCTACCGAACCCCTTGTTAAAGGTTTCCCGTTGGGGAGTGCAAAGATAATAATATTTTTATAATCTAAAGTACTTCGGGAGTGTTTTTTGGTTTTGTGAAGCCTCTGTATACAAAGTAAAGGACAATTAACGCAGCGATGCCTACCATTACCCATGATATTTCCGAACTGTAGTAGTTGACTTTTGACATAAGCTGGTCTTTAGGAACAACGCTGTGAAGGCTGTAACCGATGGCGGCGAGGATGATGTTCCAGGCCCCGGCACCAAGGGTTGTGTAAAGAATAAATTTGGACAACTTCATCTTTGCAAGGCCTGCCGGTAGGGAAATAAGCTGACGGACGGCGGGTACAAGCCTGCCAACGAATGTAGAAAGGGCTCCTCTCTTAATAAAGAAAGCTTCTGCAGTATGAACTTTATGCTCATCAATAAGACAAATCCTTCCTAATCTGCTGTTTGCAAGTTTATATATAATAGGCCTTCCAAGAAAGTAAGCTAAGTAATAATTAACCAGTGCACCTATAAGAGCTCCCAAAGTGCCAAAAAACACTACAAGGAATATGTTCAACTCTCCTTCTGCAGCTTTGTATGCAGCTGGCGGGATAACGACTTCGGAAGGAAAGGGAATGAAAGAACTCTCGATTGCCATTAAAAGTGTAATGGTCCAGTAATTCAGATTTTCAAGGCACCATTCAATAAATTGTACAGATTCCATAAGGTGTCGGTTATTTTTCTCTTAGTTTAGAAATTTTCTTTGTGATTGCTATATCCTTTTTAAGCTTGGGAACAAGTTCGTATAATTTTTTGAGCCAAAGTTCATCCATTGTCAAAAGTATTTCCAGATTTGCAACA
The DNA here is from genome assembly GCA_013335275.1 of Bacteroidales bacterium. Taxonomy (GTDB): domain Bacteria; phylum Bacteroidota; class Bacteroidia; order Bacteroidales; family UBA932; genus Bact-08. The sequence continues at coordinate 1,686 of JAAXVX010000281.1, read as the reverse complement.
AATGAATCCATAGAATGGGTGTAATATAAAGCAACAAGATAATATACAAGGAATTCCGGAAGGAGTGTCCTTTTAAATTCTATTAAAAGCTGGCCGGAAAGAAAGTTGTAGTCTACACTCTCCGATCCGATAACTCTCCTGAGATACACAAGAGCACTGTAGTGATCGTGGTTAAGCATGCTTATTAATGCAAGCCCGGAATTTGCTTCCTGATTTCCTTTCTCAAGGTTAAGCGCCTCCTGATAGTAGCGGGCAGCTTCCGGCAGGTTATCCATTGCAAGAAGGGCCTCGGCAATTCCTACAATTGCAAAAATATTATCAGGTTCAAACTTTAGAAACTCAGTAAAAGTATCAATGCCTTTTTGAAAATTTTCCGTATTAACATATACTATTGCCTTATTATAAAGCACCGATGAGTTCTCCGGGTTGAGGGCTATTGCATAGTCAAAAGCTTCAAGCGATTTATCGAAACGAAGTTCACGGGCATGAATTGTGCCTACATTAAACCACACATTATCGTTAAAAGGATCCTGATCCAGATATTTTTCATAATAAACCAGGCTCTCTTCAAAGCGGTTAAGCCTTTCATAACAAAAGGCAATATCGTTATAAAGCTCTGTATCGCTGGAATCTGCAGCTTCGGAATCTATGAGGTAGTCCAAAGCACGCTCAAATTCAGCCAAATCAATATAATCCTGCGCAGCAGTATGGTACATTTCGGCAGCCTCATCCGGCAATAATGCTACTGCCTTGTTAATATTTTCCTTTGCCTCTTCATGTTCTCCGCTCTTGAGACATGCCCTTCCAATAAGAAAATAAATATCTCCGTTGTCGGAAGTTCTCTCAAGCAGGTTTTGCAATATCTCTTTCGCTTTTTCAGTTTCTCTTCTGACAATCAAAACATCGGCATACCTGATTACCAGGTCGGCCGAATATGGATGCTGAATATATGCAAGACGGGCAAGTTCATTTACCATGTTGTCGTTGCCCTCCATAATGAAATTATTCAAAAGAAACTCATACTCCTCTTCCGAAAATCGCAGGGAGTCCATCTTGCCGTCTGTCATTGCCTCTTCGCAAGCAGGAATCAGGTGAGAAAAGTCCTCTTCTTCCTCCTCTTCTTGCGAGTTAAAAAGATCGTCAATCATTTATTATGCCGGTTTAATGGATGTTAAATAGTTAATGGCGTGCTTCACAAAATTAAGGGGTGTGCCTGCCACGCTGCCAGCAACAAAATCAAATGGATTATTGTCGTAGTTGCTTCTGCCTGTTTTAAACCTTGAACTGCATATTTTTACTATGTAGTCATGAGTAAAATTATAACCCGCGGCGAAATCAAAAAGCAGATCGGAACACTCGCCTCCAAATGGAATCTTAATTTCGGACAATGGTAATCCGTAATTGTTTACACTTTTTTTGTCAACTAATGTTATCCCCTCCTTCAGAGAAGCCGGGTCGGTTATATTTTTCCCAAGATTTATTGCAATTCCCTCGTAAGCAATTTTCTTTTCTTCGAGAAAAGAGGTAAGAAAATCTACTGCCTCTCCTATTCCTTCCTCTTCCAGACCGTAGATAATTGTTACCTTTTTTGCATTATTTACAGGCATAAAAACAACATCTCGCTTAGTATCCAACTTAGCGAGCGCTCTTTTCTGAAAAGTCTTTTTAAAAAACATTTTGCCTTTT
>JAAXVX010000280.1 GCA_013335275.1 Bacteroidales bacterium | reverse complement strand
ATTACGCCATTCATCTCAATTTTCAGAAGTCTTGAATCAAAAGGTAAGATTGGAGCAAATGTGCTGTTATTCGCAAATAAAACACACTTGGACATTATTCTGGAGAATGAGTTAAGAACATGGTTAGGCAGCGCATTCGTCAATATTCTGTCTGAAGAGAAAACAACGGAATATAATTATGGCGTGATTAACGAAAATTTCCTGCAGGCAAATTGTCCGGACTTAAATCATCCTTTTTATGTATGTGGCCCTCCGCATATGATGGATTCCGTACTAAAACAACTGACCCATCTTGGAGTAGATGAAAATTCAATTGTCAAAGAGGCTTTATAGTTAAAAATAGATATCCCTCTGTCCTCCTTTGATTAAGGAGAGGTTCCCGGATATTTTCGTTTTTAAAGTATTGTTCTCAACTTCACTGACAAGCTTGCTGATTAATGCAAGCCCTTTTGCTTTGGTTTCCGGAGATGCAAAGTCTTCAAGATATTCTTTAAAGGTGAAGAGCGCATTTGGCATGCAATATTGTTTGATAAGACCAGGTTTGGCAAGGTCCATGAAATCCTGTCCGACTCTTCCTTTACGATAGCATCCTGTGCAAAACGAAGGAATAAATCCCTCATCGGCCAGCGCGGATATCATCTGGTCAAGTGTTCTGTGGTCTCCCAGTGAAAACTGACTGCCGGTTTGGTCTTCTTCATGTGCATAGGATCCCGGATTTGTCCTTGATCCGGCTGAAACCTGGCTAATCCCATAGTGAATAAGTTCGGTTCTCATTGCATCATTCTCGCGGGTGCTCAGTATTATTCCGGTATAAGGCAATGCGATTCTTATTATGGCTACTATTTTCTTAAAGTCGTTATCGGATACTTTTGAAGGAATATCTGCAGCATTTGGAGCTCCCTCGGCAGGTTCAATACGCGGAACGCTCACTGTGTGAGGGCCGCAGCCAAACGCTCTTTCGAGATGGGCGGCATGCTCCATCATGGCAAGTACTTCAAAACGATAATCAACCAGCCCAAGAAGCGCCCCGATGCCAACGTCATTTATTCCGCCCTCCATTGCCCTGTCCATTACTGTGAGGCGATATTCATAATCTCCTTTTTTTGTATCAGCCGGGTGAAATTTGCCATACAGAAGAGGGTCATATGTCTCCTGAAAACAAACATATGTTCCAATTTTTTCAGCTTTAAGCTTAGCAAAATCTTCTACCTCCATTGGGGCAAGTTCAACATTAATGCGGCGGATATAATCTCTTCCATCGTGTTCTTTTACTGCATAGGTTGTTCGTATAGCCTCAACCATGTAGTCGGTATTGTTGAGCTTGCTCTCTCCGCAAATCAGGAGAACTCTTTTATGTCCTTCGTGAAGAAGTGTTCTGGTCTCCTGTGCAATTTCATCCATTGTCAGGACCTTTCTCTTGATAAGTTTATTATCGCGCCTGAATGAACAATAAGTACAATTATTTATACAAGCGTTTCCTGTATAAATAGGAGCGAACAATACCAGCCTTTTCCCGTAGATTTCTTCTTTTACTGTTCTTGCAGTATTCATTATCGAATGAATAACAGCTGGATCCTGCACACGAAGAAGTGCGGCAACCTCTTCAAGGTTAAGACCTTTAAGCTTTAATGCTTTATTGAGAATAGTATTTACCTCACTTACATCGGGAGTTTTGCCCTCGATAAGGGAGTATAGCTTATCCCTGTCGATAAATACCTTGTTTCTTTCACTCTTATTCATGATTTTCCTCCTCGGTGTATTTGGTTAATATAGATTTTACTTCAACATTTTTTAAACGGCCTATCTTCCCGGTAAGAGCGCTGATAATTTCTGTTGTTCCTTCAATTATGAGAGAAATAACATGAATATCGCGATTACGGATAGGGAGGCCCTGACGGGCAAGAACAATACTGCTGTACTCGGTGAGTAAGGCATTGATTGCTTGAATAGAAGCGCTGCCTTTAATTAAGATGGTGATTGTACCTATTCTCTTCTCCATTAGATTCTCTTTTGGATTGGATTTGTGTTTGTTTCGAATTCCGGATAACGTTGAAAAAGCAAAAGCCGTTTCTCAGAAATATCCTTTTGCAAAAGTAGAAAGAAATTTCTTAAAATGCAGAAAATTATACGATTTAATTAATTTAAAGTTCTTTGAACAAATCTGTCCTGTAATCAATACCTGCTTTCCTGGCCTGAGAAATCTGATAGCAGCGCTTAATTGTATATAATTTATTCTCTTTAAGCAATTTCGCTCCTGTCTGGTGGAAATTAAACGGAATCTTTTTTCCGATACATTGTCTCCGGATATCAAGTATCAAGTCATAATTGCATATTCTTGCATCAAAGCCTGACTCTCCGCTTGCGGCAACCATTTCGATTGTATTGTCCAGATATTCTGAGATATTCAGCTTTTCAAGCAAAGGAGCAGCAATAATCACTTTGTGCTTTATAGGCAATCGTTTAAAAATAGGAAGACGATAATCGGACATAGCCTGATTTTCAACTGTGCAGCCAATAATCACATTGTCATATCCGTCGCCCCAGTTTTCAGGCAAGCTGACAAGAAATCTATCTATTCTTTTAGTAAAGATAAAGAAGCTTAAGTCGCTTCTTTTGTGAATCATATCCCATGCTTCAACTCGCCATTCATCTGTTTCTGCAAGCCAGAAATCCGAAGTAAAGCAGGTGTATACAATAGATCGGAAGA
>JAAXVX010000034.1:3084-9911 GCA_013335275.1 Bacteroidales bacterium | reverse complement strand
CCTCTTCCTGTGTTTCCCACAACACCTGCGGAGTGCGACTCGTCCACCATAATCATTGCATTGTATTTAGAGGCGAGTTCATAAATCCTGTCAAGAGGAGGCACATTGCCGTCCATTGAGAACACCCCGTCTGTAACAATAAGACGGAATCTTTGCGCCTGCGCAAGTTTAAGGCAGTTTTCCAGCTCATCCATGTTTGCATTGGCATAACGGTATCTCTGAGCCTTGCATAGTCTCACGCCGTCTATAATGGATGCATGATTGAGGGCATCGGAAATGATTGCGTCTTCTTCGCCAAGAAGCGGTTCAAAAACGCCTCCGTTTGCATCAAAACATGCTGCGTAAAGAATAGCATCCTCTGTCCCGAAAAATTCGGAAATTTTCTTTTCCAGTTCCAGATGCAAATCCTGAGTTCCGCAAATGAATCTTACGCTTGACATACCAAAGCCTCTTGTATCCAGAGCCTCTTTTGCCGCCTTGATTAATACAGGGCTGTTGGAAAGTCCGAGATAATTGTTTGCGCAAAAATTAAGCACCTCTTGTCCTGTGCTCACTTTAATGGCGGCCTGTTGTGCCGTTGTTATTACTCTCTCTCTCTTAAAAAGGCCTGCAGACTCAATGCTGCCAAGCTCTGTCTGGAGAAAATCCTTAAAATTATTGTACATATATGTATTTGATTAGTTAGACTTATTACTGCCTGATTACAAATTTAACAAGTAATTATTAATCGGATAATAAAAATATAAAAACTTTTTTTGTTTTTTAAGTTTTCTGTAATTACTTTTGTCGCCCTAAAGAAAATAAAAATAGATGGAGCTTAGAGAGAGAATAATCGAAAATTCAATGGATATGTTTTTTCATCGTGGTTGCAAATCCGTTACCATGGATGAGATTGCTTCGGAAAATGGCATATCCAAGAGAACTTTATACGAACAGTTCAGCGATAAGTCAACTTTACTGGAAGAGTGTCTGGTTTTTCTGGAGAACAAAATGAGATATTGCACCCAAAAAGCAATTGATGAGTCGGTGAATGTAGTGGAGATGGTTAGGTTTTTCCATGAAAATCAGTCCGATATGATGGTAAATCTCAGAATCAATTTCTTTTTTGAGCTTAAGAAATTCTATCCGGAAATTTATAAGAAAACATACGGAAGATTTGTTGAGTTTCACAAAGAAAAGACGACTGAATTCCTTGCCAGAGGACAAAAAGAAGGATTTTTTCTAAAGAATATAAACAAAGAACTCGTTGCGAAAATTTTAATTGAAGTGTCAAGCGCCTTAGAAAATTCTGAAATTTTTCCGACGAAAGATGTTCCAAGAAAGGATATGTTCCGGGAGTCAGTTGTATTTTATTTCAGAGGCATTTCCACACAGAAAGGCATTCAGCTAATTGACAGCTACATGAATAAAGAAGATAATAAATAAGGTATATATTAATGTTACATATGAAAATATTAAGAATTGTAAAAACAGGAGCACTCATTCTGAGTCTCACATTGTCAGCTGCATCGCTCAGAGGTCAGGCTCCGGCAGGCGACACGCTGAAGATCACCATCGGGGATGCACTCGAAATTGCACTAAACGAAAACCTGAACATCAAAATGGCCAACTCTGAGTTACAGAGAGTAGACTACCTTAAGCAGGAAAACTGGAATGCTTTGTTGCCGGCAGTCAATGCCTCGGCACAATACACAAATAATATTATGAAGCCTGTTTTCTTCTCGGATTTTTTCCCGGGAGGCAAGATGGAGGTTGGTTCTACTAATAGCTATTCAATAACAGGGACTTTGCAGGTACCGGTATTTTCAATGGCTCTGTATAAAAACATACAGCTTTCTGAAATTGAGATAAAATCTGCACTTGAGTCGGCAAGAACAACAAAGCTGGACCTGATTCAGCAGGTGAAAAACAGTTTCTACGGAGTTGTTATGCTGGAAAAATCAATTGAGGTTCTTGAGCAGAGTTTCAAAAATGCAAGAGAGAGCGCAGATAATATCAAAAAAATGTATGAACAGGGAATGGCAAGTGAATATGACAAGATTCGTTCCGATGTTGCAGCAAGAAACATATCCCCTTCCCTCACACAGGCAAGGAACGGACTTGAGCTTGCAAAGATGCAGCTTAAGGTTCTGATGTCTGTTAATATAAATCAGCCCGTGGAAATTGTAGGCGACTTTGACGGCTACAACGACCAGATAGCAAACTACAACTGGAACGGAGAGTTAAATGTTGATGAGAACAGTACTCTCAAAACAATGGACATTCAGTTGGAGAAGCTGAATAAAACCTATGAGCTGGTTCGTTCACAAAGGCTTCCTGTGCTGGCCGGATTTGCAAACTATCAGATGCAGATGCAAAATGAGGAGTTCAAATTTAACAAGCCATGGGCAAATTCGTTTGCAGTGGGTTTGTCTCTGCAGGTTCCGATATTTAACAAATTGTCGGTGTCTCTTAAAGAGAAACAAACTAAAGCAGGGATTCAAAAACTGGAATATCAGCGGGACCTCATTAAGGAAAACCTTTCGCTGGCTGTTCAAAATTCGGTTAATGAAATGAGACGCGCCGGGGTTCAGCTGGTATCGGACAAAGAGGCTGTTCAGCAGGCTCAGAAGGGTTATGAAATATCAAAAGTGCGCTTTAACACAGGTGTTGGAACAGTGCTTGAATTAAATGACTCGGAAGTTGCCCTCACAAGATCAAAACTTAATTATAATCAAACGCTTTTCGATTTCATTAAAGCCAAAAATGAGTTTGAGAAGTCTACAGGAATGGAAAATTTAGAAAAATAACAGTCGTAATAATATGAAAAAAGTAACACTACTTCTTGCAATTGGCGCATTATTCTTAGGCGCCTGCACTTCAAAAAAAGAGAGTAATCAGGGAGCTTCTTCCCTTCCTTTAGTGAAGGTTGCCGAGGCGAAAGCACAAATGGTAAACCAGATTGCCGAGTTTACAGGCAACATTGAGCCATATGCAAAGAACAGTATTTCTAGTTCTGCGTCTCAGAGAATTGAAAAAATTTATGTTGAGGTTGGTACAAGGGTAAGAAAAGGTCAGCTTCTGGTTCAGATGGAGAATCTTAACTATGGCAACGCCAAGACTCAGATTGAAAACCTGAAAATAGACATGTCCCGCATTGATGCTCTTTATGCTGCAGGCGGTGTGTCAAAACAACAGTCCGACCAGATTCATACACAGGTAAAGGTGGCAGAAGAGAGTCTCCGCAACCTGGACAAGAATACTAAACTGCTCTCTCCAATTGACGGAGTTGTTACCCAAAGGAACTTCGACAACGGAGATCTTACAATGGGGCAGCCGATTCTTGTTGTTATGCAGCTCCAGCCTGTGAAGATTATGATTAGCATTTCGGAGGAGTTTTTCCCTAAGGTAAAGATTGGTACTCCTGTTGAAATTTCACTCGACATTTATGAGGGGCAGAAATTCCCGGGTAAGGTGAGTCTCATATATCCCACTATTGATGCCGCTTCGCGTACTTTTCAGGTTCAGGTGAGCATAAACAACCCTAAAATGGAGATTCGTCCCGGAATGTTTGCAAGGGCAAAAGTTGAGTTAGGAGCAAAAAACAGAGTTGTTGTTCCGGATAAAGCAGTAATCAAGCAACACGGAACAAACGATAAATATATTTATGTTCTGGACGGAGAAACAGTAGTATTTACAAAAGTTGAGCTCGGGCGCCGCGTTGGTGCACAATACGAGATTCTCAGCGGAATCGAAAACGGCCAAAAGGTTGTTGTTGCCGGAATGAATAACCTCGTAGATAAGGCAAAGGTTGAGGTAACTGAATCAGGTGCCGATCTGTCACTCTAAAATAGTAGTATCACATGAAAATATATGAAAGTTCAGTAAAGAAACCGGTTACAACGGCCCTCATTTTTGTGGCCATTGTAGTACTTGGTTTATTTTCGTTTTCAAAGCTTTCGGTTGACCTTTATCCAAAAATTGAGCTCAATGCGGCAACGGTAATGACCACATACTCCGGTGCAAGTGCAATGGATATTGAGCAAAATGTTACAAAAAGGCTTGAAACATCACTTAGTACAGTATCAGACTTAAAAAGAATAACCTCTACATCCAAGGATAACGTATCGCTCATAACAGTTGAGTTTGAATACGGAACCAACATGGATGAGGCGGTAAATGATATACGTGCGGTACTTGACATGCAGCGCAACTTCCTTCCGGATGACTGCGAATCTCCCGTTGTTCTGAAATTCAGTTCCGATATGATGCCTATTGCATTCATATCTGCACACGCCGGCGTGAGCTCGGAAGGTCTGTATAAGATTCTTGATGAAAAGGTTGCGAACCCTCTGAACAGAATAGACGGAGTTGCATCAACATCAATTTCAGGAGCGCCGCAAAGGGAAATTCAGATATCTGCCGACCCTCAGAAAATGGAGGCATACAAACTGTCAATAGAACAGCTTTCCAATCTGATATCCATGGAAAACAGGAACATTCCTGCCGGTAGCATAGACGTAGGAAGCAATACATACTCTGTTCGCGTAGACGGAGAGTTCAAGGAGAGCGAAGAGATTCAGAATCTCATTGTGGGCAGCTACATGGGCAAAAACATTTACATGAAGGATGTTGCCACCATTAAGGATACTCTAAAGGAGCGCTCGACAGAAATCTATACAAACGGAGAGAGGGGTGCAACAATAGTTGTTCAGAAACAATCCGGCTCTAACGTGGTTGAAATTGCCGATAAGATTAACGCAGCTCTGCCGGGTATACAAAAGTCTCTTCCTCCCGATGTAAAACTCGAGATGGTACTGGATACATCGGAATTTATAAAGGATAGTATCAGCTCACTTACAGAGACGGTACTTCTTGCGGGTTTGTTTGTTATGATAGTTGTACTCTTCTTCCTTGGAAGATGGAGGGCAACATTTATTATTATCCTCACAATTCCGGTGTCTCTGGTGGCCGCCTTTATTTACCTTATGATTACCGGAAATACGCTTAATATTATTTCCCTCAGTTCGCTCTCGATAGCCATCGGGATGGTTGTGGACGACGCAATAGTTGTTCTGGAGAATATAACGACGCACATAGAGAGGGGAAGCAAGCCAAGAGATGCAGCAATTTATGCTACAAATGAGGTTGCTGTTGCCGTAATAGCCTCCACCTTAACTATTATTTCTGTATTCTTCCCTCTTACAATGGTTTCCGGGCTGGCAGGTATAATGTTTAAGCAACTTGGCTGGATAGTGACCATTATCATTTCAATATCCGTACTGGCAGCTCTGACGCTCACCCCAATGCTCTCGTCAATAATGCTTAAGGCCGATCCGAAAAGATCGAAAGCATTCCAGTACTTCTACGCACCTATCGAAAGGATGCTTGACGGACTCGACAGAGTATATGCATCCGGACTAAAATGGTGTGTAAATAACAGGTTCAAGGTAATGGGCGGAGCCCTGGTACTCTTTTTGGCCAGTCTTGGACTGGTTGCAAAGGTCGGTACAGACTTCTTCCCTGCTTCGGATAACTCACAAATTGGCGTTACGGTGGAATTGCCCGTTGGCACAAGAGTGGAGCAGGCAAGGAAACTGAATATCTACCTGTTTGAGATGTGGAAAAAGAAGTATCCCGAAATTGAAATCCTGCAGACTTCACTGGGTGTCTCCGACGGTTCAAATGTTTTTATGTCATTAAGAACATCAGGCACCCATATTATCACATATACAGCAAAGCTATCAAAGCCCAATAAGAGAAAAAGAGATATTTTTGATATATCGGACGAAATGCGGAAAGACCTGAGCGCTACTCCGGAAGTTTACAGATATACAGTTACTCCGGGCGGCTCAAACGGAATGGGTATGGGTGCCGGAGGAACAACTCTTGAAATGGATATCCTTGGTTACAACTTCGAAGATGCAGAGTCAGTTGCAAAACAGGTATCTGACATCATGAAGAAAACAGAGGGGCTCAGGGATGTTAAGCTGAGCCGCGAAGACTATATGCCTCAGTTTAAGGTTGAGTTCGACAGAGACAAACTTGCCATGAACGGCATAACCATGACCTCTGCTGCAACAGTTGTAAGAAACAGGATAAACGGGATTATTACCACAAAATTCAGGGAAGAGGGAGAGGAGTATGATATAGTGGTGAGAAATGACCAAAAATACCGTACCACAGTTGATGACATTAATAATATATTAATCTACAATGCGCAAGGCAAAGCTGTGAGATTAAGTGAGTTGGGAAATGTTGTCGAAAACTTCGCACCACCTTCAATCGAACACCTCGACAGGGAACGGGTTATAAAAGTTACCGGTTCTGTTTACAAACGTTCGCTTGGAGATATTGCCACAGATGTAAACACAGCGGTTGCCAAGATTGATATGCCGCCTCTCATTACCGCAAGTGTATCAGGTGCGGTTGAGGAGCAGCAGGAGTCGTTTGCCGATATGTTCACTCTTCTGGGGCTTGTAATTCTCCTTACATATATTGTAATGGCATCGCAGTTTGAATCTTTCCGCGATCCGTTTATAATTATGTTCTCTCTGCCGTTTGCATTTACAGGAGTATTCCTTGCATTGTGGCTCACAGGAACAACACTCAGCCTTATCGCGCTCATTGGTGCAGTAATGCTTGTGGGGATTGTGGTAAAAAATGGAATAGTGCTCATTGACTATATAAATCTTAATAAAGAGAGAGGAGCTTCCGTTAAGAGGTCAGTAATATCCGGAGGAAAATCCCGTTTGCGTCCGGTAATCATGACAACAGCAACCACTATTCTTGGTATGGTTCCAATGGCAATGGGAATCGGAGAAGGTTCAGAAATATGGCAGCCTATG
>JAAXVX010000034.1:0-3074 GCA_013335275.1 Bacteroidales bacterium | reverse complement strand
CAATCATTGGCGGTCTCACACTTTCGACAATACTTACCCTCATAGTTATTCCTACAATATATACATCATTCCACGCAGGCGACATCAAGCGCAAGAGAAAAGCGTGGGCAAAAAAAATTAACGAACTTAAAGCTGTTTAATTATGAAATCGATAATGATTATATATAACCAGGCCCATAGCACCCTTGTTCAGCAGGCTCTCGATAAATGCGATGTGAGAGGTTTTACAAAATGGGTTGATGTTCAGGGCCGTGGCAGCGATAAAGGAGAGCCTCACTATGGCACTCATGCATGGCCTTCGATAAACATGGCAGTCATGGCGATTGTAGAGCCGGAAATATTGACTATATTGCTTTCCGAATTAAAGGAAATAAACTCTTCGGCCGAAAAACAGGGGCTTCGCGCCTTTGTTTGGGAAGCAGAGTCGGCAATATAGAAGAATGGAAAGCATAAAAGAAATTTTCAAAATTGGCAGGGGACCTTCCAGTAGTCATACAATGGCTCCTGCCAAAGCATCGGTTATATTTTTGGAGAGGCAGCAGGCTGCCTCTTCATTTATTGTAACGCTTTACGGAAGCCTTGCGGCAACCGGTAAAGGACACATGACAGATACGGCAATTCTTGAAGTACTTGGCAAAGAGAGGACAAAGATTGTCTGGGAGCCCGATACTTTCTTGCCTCAACATTCAAATGGAATGAAATTCGAAGCTTTCGACCCACTTGGTAAAAAAATGGGCGAGTGGACAACTTTCAGCATTGGCGGAGGAGATTTGAGTGACACCGGAGTGAGAGAGGCCCGCACAGAGGTTTATCCTCATTCAAAAATGGCCGAAATACTGGGGTGGTGCCAAAGCAGCGGAAGATCATTCTGGGAGTATGTGGATGTGCACGAAAACAGTGAAATATGGGATTATCTGGCCCAGGTCTGGAGTGTTATGAAGGAGTCCGTAGAGAGGGGCCTGGAATCGGAAGGAGTACTTCCGGGAGGACTCAACCTTTCAAGAAAAGCTGCATCTTTCTATATTAAAGCTAAGGGTTATCAGGGGTCAATGCAGAGAAGAAGTATGACTTTCTCTTTTGCTCTTGCCGTTGCAGAGGAAAATGCCTCGGGAGGGGTTGTTGTTACGGCTCCTACTTGTGGTTCGTCCGGAGTTTTACCTGCACTGTTGTATCTCAACCAGCATTCGTATGATTTTTCGGACAAGAGAATCATAAGGTCGCTGGCAACAGCAGGAATCATTGGCAATATTATTAAAACAAATGCCTCAATTTCAGGGGCAGAAGTCGGGTGCCAGGGAGAAGTAGGTTCTGCCTGCTCAATGGCTGCCGGTGCCGGTGTCCAGCTCTTTGGGGGAACCCCTGCACAGATTGAATATGCCGCATCAATTGGTATTGAACACTTCCTCGGGCTCACTTGTGACCCAATTTGCGGATTGGTGCAAATACCTTGTATTGAAAGAAATGCCTTTGGAGCAACAAGGGCCGTTGATGCGAATATGTATGCACTTCTTTCCGACGGGAAACACATTGTTTCTTTTGATACAGTGGTAGAAGCGATGAAGCGTACAGGGCATGACCTTCCGCATTTGTACAAGGAGACCGCACAAGGGGGTCTTGCAGGATTGATGGGTAAAATATAGGATATTTAAAAAAATGATATTATTTTAGCATTTAATTACAGAACTAAAACATTTCTAAATTAATAATATTTAACGATGGCTATAGCAGTAAACGATTCGAATTTCAAGGAGATAGTAATTAATTCAGACAAACCCGTTCTTGTTGACTTCTGGGCACCATGGTGCGGCCCCTGCAGGATGATCGCTCCCATAGTGGACGAACTTGCAGCAGAGTACGAGGGTAAAGCTGTAATTGCAAAATGTGATGTTGATTCAAGTTCGGAAGTACCTGTAAAATATGGAATCCGCAATATTCCAACAATTCTGTTTTTTAAAGACGGCGAATTGAAGGATAAAATCGTGGGTTCTACAACTAAGGCAAACATTGTAGCTAAAATCAATTCTTTGATCTAAGATTATGAAAAAATTATTTACACTTGTTTTAGCGCTTATTATTGTAAGTGCTTCATTCGGTCAGACAAAATTCGGAGTAAAGGCTGGTCTCAATTTTAATAAATTGACAGATGTCACTCAGGGCGGAAGTACAGATGAAATCTGGAACTCACAAACAGGATACCATGTTGGTCTTGCTGTTCAGTTCAAGGTTCCTTTCCTGGGACTTGCCGTACAGCCCGAACTGCTTTACAATACAACAAGGTCAGCCGCAACCACACCAACGCTGGCACAAATAAATAATCCACTTCTGAACGGGGGCGTTATTAATCAGCAAGCAGTTCTTGTACCGGACGAAATGCAACTGGACTACATAAACCTTCCTGTTAACCTTCAGTTTGGTATCGACCTGGTTCTTCTAAGGCCATTCGTTGTTGTTTCTCCTTATATTTCTTATGCAATTCAAAAGGGAGCGACTCTTGAAAACCAACCTTGGGACGACATTAACAGATTTGACTATGGAGTAGGTCTTGGACTAGGACTCGACATATGGAAACTTCAGGTAATGGGAAAATACAACTGGGGTCTTGGTAAGCTTAAATCGGCAAACAATACAACCTGGGACGAGAAATACGATAATGCAAAATTCCAGGGATTCCAGCTTTCGGTTGCATTCCTTTTTTAAATAACAGTTATTAAATGGGCAAGCGCATTTGTGTATATTGTTCATCAAGTGACATACTGGAAGATAGATACAAAGAGGCCGCCGCTAGTTTTGCTAAGGCGGCTTCTTTACATGATTATACAATTGTATGTGGCGGGTCCTGCCGTGGATTGATGGGCGTTCTGATTGATACCATCAATCAATACGGAACAGAAGTGGAGGGTATAATCCCCGACTTTATGAAGGAGCTCGAGTTTCATCATCCCAAGCTCGATAAAATCAAAGTCGTAGACACGATGAGCAAAAGAAAAGACATGCTCAGGGAGGATACAGATGCCGTCATCGCGTTTCCGGGAGGAATCGGAACCATTGAAGAGTTTATTGAAACCTATACATTA
>JAAXVX010000279.1 GCA_013335275.1 Bacteroidales bacterium | reverse complement strand
AAGTTAAACATCGACAAACTTGTAGAGATAGACCAGAGCCCAATTGGAAGGACCCCGCGAAGCAACCCCGCTACCTATACCAATGTGTTTTCCGATATAAGGAAGTTGTTTGTGGAGACTCAGGACTCGAAGATAAGAGGTTTTAAACCGGGGCGTTTCTCTTTCAATGTAAAGGGCGGGCGGTGCGAAGAGTGCAGGGGAGCAGGTGTACAGACCATTGAAATGAACTTTCTGCCGGCAGTTTATGTGCATTGCAAAGCCTGTAACGGAAAAAGATATAATCCCGAAACTCTGGCAGTGAAGTACAGGGGCAAATCTATCAATGATGTGCTGGATATGACAATAGCGCAGGCAGTTATATTCTTCGAACACATGCCGTCCATTGTAAACAAGCTCAAGGCGCTGGAGGAGGTTGGTCTGGGTTATGTAACCCTTGGACAGTCTTCAACCACTCTTTCCGGCGGTGAGAGTCAGAGGGTGAAGCTTGCCACCGAACTGGCCCGCAGAGGGACAGGAAATTCACTCTATATCCTTGACGAACCCACAACAGGACTTCACTTCGAAGATATCCGGGTTTTGCTTGGCGTGCTGCAGTTGCTGGTGGAACAGGGGAACACTGTTTTGATTATTGAGCATAATCTTGATGTGCTCCGTTCTGTAGATTATATATTCGATTTAGGTCCGGAAGGTGGTGCCAAGGGAGGTATGATTGTTGCGCAGGGTACACCTGAGGAGCTGAAATTAAATAGTATGTCGGTAACCGGCAGCTATCTGTAATTATTTAAACTGGGAAACTATGGCAAATATCAGGGTACATTGTGAAAATCTGAACACGACAATAGAGTGTGAGCCGGGAACAAAACTGAGCGCATTTCTGAAAAAATCCGGTTACGATTCTAAATTTCCTGTGCTTGCGGCAATTGTTGATAATCAGCTTAAAGAGCTTGGCTTTGAAATATATATACCACATACAATTAAATTCATAGACTATTCGCACCCGGACGGGCAGAGAACTTATATACGTTCTTTGAATTTTGTTGTTCAAAAGGCTGTTGCCGATCTTTATCCTCAGTATTCTCTGGTAATAGATTACAACCTCCAGAACGGTATGTATGCCGAAATCCGCGAAATTGAACCGGACGAAGACGGAACGCCAAGAGAGGTCTCTCTCAGCGAAATGGAAATAGAAGCAATAAAAGCAAGGATACAGCAGTTAATAGATGCGGACTTGCCATTTACGCGTCATAAAATTCATACGGACGAAGCTGTTAAATTGTTCCGGAAATTCAAAAGGTCGGAAAAAGCATTACTTCACGAGCTAAGAGGAAAATTTTTCACCACTGTATATTTTCTTGACGGCTATCCCGACCATTTCTACGGGCCGCTTGTTGAATCCACTGCTCTTCTTACATCCTGGGACATTGAGTCCTTCAGCAGGGGATTTCTTATAAAGACTCCGCCTATAACCAGGCCTTATGAACTTGTCAAATCGCCATACCAGTATAAACTTTTTGATGTGTTCAAGGAGTATTCGAACTGGTGCAGTATTCTCAAAGTTAAAAGCGTAGGAACTCTCAATAACGCGATTAACTCCGGCAAGGCAAGAGAGCTTGTCCAAATTGCAGAGGGACTTCATGAAAGAAAATATGCTGCCATTGCCGATGAAATCTATAAAAGGCGCGATCAGGTAAAACTTGTTCTCATTGCCGGGCCTTCCAGCAGCGGAAAAACAACCACATCAAAAAGAGTCTCGCTGCAAACCAAGGTGCTGGGGCTTAATCCTGTTGTTATAGAAATGGACAACTATTTTATGAACAGGGAAAACACTCCGCGCGACAGTGACGGTAATTACGATTTTGAAGCGCTTGGGGCACTGGATACAGAGTTTCTCAACAAGCAAATGAATGAGCTCTTTAGCGGTAAAACAATTGAATTGCCAAGATTTGACTTTGCGGCAGGCTGCAGGACCGCCTCCGGCAATACCTTGTCTCTTGGCGAGAAGGATATACTCATAATGGAGGGAATCCACGGGCTGAACCCTAACCTCACCTCCCACATTCCTCAGGACAAGATTCTCCGTATTTATGCATCGGCCCTCACTTCACTCTCTCTGGATGAAAACAACAATATCTCAACTTCGGACAGCCGCCTCATACGAAGAATGGTTCGTGACTACCACTTCAGGGGTATAAGTCCGGAAGAGACCATTATGCGCTGGCCAAGCGTCCGCAGGGGAGAAATTACAAACATTTTCCCATTTCAGGAGAATGCAGATATTATGTTCAACTCCGCTCTCATTTACGAACTGCCGCTGCTTAAGTTCTATGCCGAGCCTATGCTCAGGAGAATACCGGCCAACTCGCATGCATCCACCGAGAGCATCCGCCTTTTGAAGTTTCTCTCGTACATTGTTGAGCTTCAGCCTGCGGAAATCGCCTTCATCCCTCCTACATCTGTAATGCGGGAATTCATTGGGGGAAGCAGTTTTATTTATTAGGAATTATCTTGAAATCCAGGACTCCGGATTCTGTTTTACTGTGCCGTTCCATAGCTGGAAATGAATCACCGAGCTGTTTTCGTCGGATGGCGCAAGTTTTCCCAGCGACTGACCTGTCTTAACGCGGTCGCCGGTCCTGACACTCACTTTGTCCAGTTTGGTGTAGAATGTATAATAGTTGCCATGCTGGATGAGAACACACTGGTTGTAGCCC
>JAAXVX010000033.1 GCA_013335275.1 Bacteroidales bacterium | reverse complement strand
ATTTCATTCTGGTCAATTGCCATCTGACCGAAATACTTATCTCCTACAACCAGATTCTCTTCCCTGTTTATTATCCTCCTGTCGGGCTGATTTAATCCTGCGTATGAGTATCCCGCGTTCCAGTCAATATCGGAACCGGCTATTTTATGTGTACCGGCAAATTGTCCCGAATATGTTGTCCTGCTGGAATAAATATATTCCTCTTTTTCCTGAATATATTTTGAGCTTACATTTTGCCAGCCTTCGCGTGTTGTGTACCTGTTTTTACCGGTCTGGTTAAAAATGTTCCTGAACTCAATCTTGTTGTTTCCCTTAATCCAGGTAAGGTTATACATGGCTCCGAGCTTGTCATCGATACTGTACTGGTTATCGTTGTATTTGTAAATATATTCCGACTCGTCCGACACTGTGTTGTAGACGCCAAATCTTGCATTAAGCATATTGGAATATGTCTGGAAGCCGTGTGAATAATTGATGGCGCCAACCATTCCCAGTTTCGAATCATTCTTTAGGTTATACACCCTGTTTATCATAAAATTGATTCTTTGATCGGGCATCGGGCGAACCTTGTTTACACTCCAGTCGTTGCGGAATCCGTTTTTAGTAATATCTGTCACCTGTGCCTGATTATTATTGTCCATCCTCAACGGAACAGATGCACGCAGCGACCTCACTCCATTGTCGAAGCCCAGAAAATCGGTTGGAGAAGCAGTATTGTAAAAGTGGTCGTTAAAATGTGTTTCGCTGTTTGCATTCATCCCATAAGAGATGAAAAGCTCATTTTTGTCAGGCATACTCTTGGTTGCAATCTTTACAAATCCGCCTGAAAAATCGGCAGGAATCTCTGCAGAAGGCGATTTTACAATCATAATGCTTTCGAGCTGCGAACTTGGAAGCATATCAAATGAGAATGACCTTGTATCTGCTTCCGTGCTGGGTACTGCAGTGTTATTTATCCACACATTGTTATATCTTCCGGCCAGACCTCTTACAATTATATATCTGTCGTTAATTACCGAAACTCCGGGAATCCGCTTTACAACCTCAGCAGCACTTCTGTCCTGCGATCTTGATATCTGGCGGCCGGAAACTCCGCTCATAACAACACTTGCCGTTCTTGTTGCCTGTACCATTGCTATTTCGGAATTCATTCTCTTTACAGAAGAGACAACTATTTCATTCAGCTGTGTCGCCGATTCCTCCATCACTATGTCAAATTCGTTTTTCCCGGGTTTGATTTCCATATCGGGCAGAGAAATTGTTTTATAGGATATACAGGCTATCTCCATAGTATGAGTTCCTGCAGGAATATTTTCAATCGAATAATTTCCGTCAAGATTTGTGGATGCTCCTTTTTTCAGGTTCTTAAAATAGATTGTTGCTCCAATAACAGGTTCTCCTGTTGTTTTGTCTACCACAACTCCTTTAAGTGCATTTTGTGCAGTAGTAATTTGTGCTGTCCCAAAGAAAAGAACCGTAACAAATAATAGTCTCAGAATTTTTTTCACTTTTTTCCTTTTTTGTTTCCGAAGGCAAAAGTATTCTTCAACTGTTACGGGGTTAAGACAAAATAATTAAGAATTTATTACGAAAGGGAACCTAAAATATGTTATTTTGCAATCATAAATTACTTTTGCACCATGGAAAAAAAGAGAATCCTTGTTGTGGACGATGAAGAGGATCTTTGTGAGATTCTCCGGTTTAACCTCAATAGTGCAGGTTATTTAACAGATGTCGCTTTTTCGGCCGAAGAGGCTTTTGCAAAACTTAAGAACAATTACGATTTGCTCCTTCTGGATGTCATGCTTGGGGGAATAACCGGGTTCAAACTTGCAGAACTCATCAGGGAAGAGTACCACGACAATGTCCCGATTATTTTCATAACTGCAAGAGACAGTGTGGACGACAAGCTTAAAGGATTTAACACCGGAGCAGATGACTATATTCTAAAACCCTTTTCGGTAAAAGAGGTTGTTGCCCGGGTTCAGGCAGTTTTGAGCAGAACCGAGTTCAGGAAACGAAGCGAAACAGAACGGATAGAAAAGGAGAAAAATCAGGAAAAAGAAAAGAAAAGTGAAAACGAGCTTCTGGTTTTCTCGGATATGGTCATTAACTCAGAAACAAAACAGCTGAGCATCCACGGCCGCAATATAAAGCTCACCAAAAAAGAGTTCGAGATACTTTACATGCTTGCAGTTGAACCGCAAAAAATATTTTCAAGGGCACATATACTTGACCTTGTCTGGAAAAATGAAGCATATGTACTTGACAGAACGGTAGATGTTCATATTGCGAGACTTAGAAAAAAACTGGGGGAATACTCAGGATGCATTGTGAACAGGTCGGGCTACGGATATTGTTTTGAAATAAATGGAAAGAATTAAAAAGGTCAGCTACAAATATCAGGTTCTTATATACTTTTCACTGCTCCTGACTGCAGTGACACTGGGCTTTTCATATCTGTTCATGCAGAGGGAGAGGGAATTTAAAATGGAGCGGCTCACCTATACAATGATTCCATATACCGATTTGGTTTATAACAACCTTTCCCGTGACAGTTCATATCTCAATCCTGACTCTGCTGCACGCAGGATGTCGTCAATCCTCCCGCTTATTCCGGAACAAATGAGAATAACGGTTCTCACTCCGGATGCATGGGTTATCTTTGACAACCTTCAGTTAAATGAATCAATCAGGGAAAATCACCTGAACCGCCCGGAACTTATTGAGGCTAAAAAAGAGGGGTACGGGTCGGAACTAAGATATTCCAATACCCTAAAAGCAGAATACCTCTATTATGCCAAACGATACCCGAAACTATATGTGAGGGCTGCGCTGGACTACAACTCTTCTGTGTTGCCGGTAATTGTGAGCAGTAACCGTTATATGGTTGTTATTCTCATTCTGTTTCTTTCCGTTGTTCTTGTCCTGGTATTTATTACAAAGAAAATAAGCCGGCCGGTTTCGGCCCTGCGTGAATTTATCGATATAGTAAAAAACGGACGGGGAGATTTTAACAGCATATCCTTTCCTAACAACGAACTTGGCGAGGTGGGGGAAGAAATTGTCAAGACATTCCGGCAACTGGATGAAACAAAAAAATACAAACAGGAACTCACACACAATGTTGCGCACGAACTTAAAACACCTGTAACAGGCATACGCGGATATCTTGAGACCCTGCTTCAGCAAGAAAATATCGATAAGGACCAGAGCAGATTTTTTCTTGAAAGAGCTTATGCACAAACACTTCGTCTGTCATCAATTATTAATGACATTTCAATATTAAATAAGATTGAGGAGTCTCCGGATAAGTTTGATATTGAATCTGTAAACATCCGCCAGTGCCTGCTTGAAATTGAGTCCGACCTTGCATTCAAACTGGAGGAAAAGAAGATTGTTTTCTCCAACAAAGTGGATGATAATATAATTATTAAAGGGAGCAGCTTCCTTATCTATTCGTTATTCAAAAACCTTATCGATAACTCTATTGAGCACGGAGGCGAAAAAATAGAAATTTGCACAGAGAGCAAAGGGTGCGACAGCAAGTTTGCCTACTTCTGCTATTACGACACAGGTAAAGGCGTAAGCGAAGAGCATCTGGACAGGATTTTCGAAAGATTTTACAGAGTCGAGAAGAGCCGAAGCCGCAAAAGCGGAGGTTCCGGTCTTGGCCTTTCTATTGTAAAAAATGCTATTAAGCTCCAAAAAGGAAATGTAACTGTTTCAAACCGTCCCGGGGGAGGGCTCAAATTTGAAATAGCACTTGCTTTGGAAGTATAGGGCTAATGTACAGAAATTCCTATGAGGTGCATAAACTCCTCTCTGGTCTTGATATCTTTAAGAAAAGCACCCGTAAATGCCGAGGTTGTTGTAACTGAATTCAATTTTTGAACACCCCTTATCTGCATGCACATATGCGAAGCTTCGATAACAACGGCAACTCCGAGCGGATTTAGGGTATTCTGAATACAGTCTCTTATCTGAACAGTCAGTCTCTCCTGTACCTGAAGGCGTCTGGAGTATGCCTCAACAACCCTTGCCACCTTACTCAGCCCCGTAATGTATCCGTTAGGAATATATGCAACATGTGCCTTGCCGTAGAACGGGAGCAGATGGTGTTCGCAAAGAGAGTAAAGTTCTATATCCTTCACAAGGACTATCTGCTGATACTCTTCCTTAAACTTTGCAGAATTAAGTATCGCTGCAGGGTCCACCTGATATCCCTGAGTGAGAAACTGCATCGATTTTGCAACTCTTTCCGGAGTCTTTTCCAGCCCTTCGCGGCTGGTGTCCTCCTCTATTAAATTCAATATATTCTTGTAATTAGCAGCAAGTTGTTGAGTAATATCTTCGTCGTACTGCTCTATCTTTGTATATGCCATAATAATTAACTAATTTCGTGCAATATTACAAAAAAATAGATTACCAGATGAGAATACTCATTACCGCAGCTGAGGAAGAGGAACTTATTACTGCCAGGCAGGCATTCAACTCTCTTTCCAAAAGTGAGCAGTACGGGCTCGATATAACATATATGCTCACAGGCATTGGAACCACTTCTACAAGTTACAAACTCACAAAAATTTTTAACAGTTCACCGGTTGTTTTTGATCTTGCAGTTAACATTGGAATTGCCGGCAGCTTTAGCTCCGATTTTCCAATCGGGACCGTAGCCAGAGTGGACAAAGAATTTTTTGGCGACTTAGGATTTGAGACTTATGGCGGGTTTCAGACGCTTTTTGATTATAAGATTTTAGATGCCGACACCCATCCGTTTAAAGGCGGTGCACTCTATGCTCCTACCCTTTCACCCGTGGTCGAAGAGGCAATGTCAATTTACAAAAAAGCATCTGCAGTAACTGTACAAACGGTTAGCGGCCTGCCGGAAAAGACGATACAGCTGAAAAAAGATTTTACAGCTCAGATAGAGAGCATGGAGGGGGCAGCATTTTTCTATGTGTCAATACTTGAAAAGATTCCATTTATAGAACTTCGCTCTGTTTCAAATGAGGTAGGCGAGCGCAACCGGGTCATGTGGAACATTCCTCTTGCCCTGGACTCTTTGAAAACAGCAGTCAAAATACTGATGGAGGCCCTGTCTGAATGAAACTTAATTTAGCCTACTCTCCCTGTCCAAACGATACCTTTGCATTTCACGCAATGGTACATGGGCTCATTGATACCGAAGGGCTGGAATTCACTGTTGAGCTTGCCGATGTGGAACAGCTCAACAAGGGAGCGGCCAGGGGCTTGTACGATATGTGCAAGTTAAGTTATCATGCATTTTTCTATTTGTGCGACAGATACGCGATGCTTCGTGCAGGAAGTGCCCTGGGTTACAATAACGGCCCGCTGTTTGTTGCTCCGGAAGGCAGCAATTTGTTCAAACCGGACGGGACACCGGACCGGGAAAAAATTTCCATGGCCAAAGTTGCAATTCCCGGTGAGATGACTACCGGTGCACTTCTCTTAAAACTTGCGTTTCCCGAAATTACAGATAAATCTCCCATAATTTTTTCTTCTGTCGAAAGCGAAGTAATGGCAGGCCATTACGATGCCGGAGTGTTAATACATGAGGGCAGGTTTACTTACCGGAATAAAGGTCTGAGACTCATCGAGGACCTGGGTGCTTTTTGGCAAAACTCTGCAGGCGTTCCCATCCCGCTTGGCGGAATAGCAATTTTGCGTTCATTCTCCCCTGATATCCAGCAAAAGGTAAACAGGGTTTTAAACAGGAGTATCCGTTTTGCCATGGAAAATCCAAGCCTTTCTCAAAGATATGTTGCAGAGAACGCACAGGAGATGGATGCCGATATTCAGAAAAAGCATATAGCATTATTTGTAAACGACTACAGCATCGACATAGGAACAGAGGGAGAAAAGGCAGTTAATACATTATACAAAAGAGTACTGGAAATTAATCCTGAAATTTGTATGAGGGATAATCTCTTTATTTTGTAGATTCACGAATTAAAAATCAGATCCAATGAGCATCGATATTATTAAAATCCAGGGAATTAAGAAGTATTATAAAGTTGGCACACAAGAGGTGAGGGCTCTTGACGGAGTTGATCTCACAATACATGATAATGAATATGTTGCCATTATGGGTCCGTCGGGCTCCGGCAAATCCACTATGATGAACATCCTTGGCTGCCTTGACAGTCCATCGGGAGGAACTTACATTCTTAACGGAACAGATGTTTCACAGATGAATGATAATGCGCTTGCCGAGGTAAGAAACAAAGAGATTGGTTTTATCTTTCAGTCATTTAACCTCCTTCCAAGATATTCTGCCCTCGAAAATGTTGCACTTCCCCTGATATACTCGGGAGAATCAAAAAAAGGCAGAGACATCCGGGCCGAGAAGGCACTTGAAAGCGTAGACTTAACGGACCGTATGCACCACAAACCTAACGAACTGTCCGGAGGTCAGAGACAAAGAGTTGCTGTTGCACGGGCACTTGTAAACAAGCCTTCGATAATACTTGCCGACGAGCCTACAGGTAATCTGGATTCAAAAACTTCCGTTGACATAATGAAACTTTTTGAAGCAATTCACAACAAAGGGAACACAATTATCGTTGTAACACACGAAGAGGACATTGCAAAACATGCACACAGGATTATACGCCTCAGGGACGGCCATATTGAGTCGGACGAGGTAAATCCGAATCCTGTAAAGCACTCTTAATTTATCAAATGTAAAGAGTTATGAAAGATATGAACATATACACAAAGACCGGAGACAAGGGCAAGACATCCCTTGTGGGAGGTGCAAGGGTGAGCAAGGACGACCCTCGTGTAAATGCATACGGCAACGTAGATGAATTAATTTCTCATATTGCCTTGATACGTGCCGACGCTTTTGGCTCCCCTTACCACGAAAATCTGAGGCGGATTCAGGCAAATCTTATGCTTGTTGCTGCACACCTCGCTGCAGACGAACATGGTGCCGCAAAACTTAAACAGTTTCAAAATGTTGAAATTGAATTTTTGGAAAGCCAGATAGACGAAATGGTTGCTGCCCTTCCGGAACAAACCGCATTTATTCTTCCCGAGAGGCCAAGAGTTGCTGCAGAATGTCATATTGCAAGGACAGTATGCAGGAGAGCAGAAAGATCCTGTATTGCTTTGTTATCGGAATCAAGAGTCGAACCCGGAGTAAAGTATCTTAACAGACTTTCGGATTATTTATTTGTGTATGCCAGATACTTAGCTATGGTAAATGGTATTACTGATGATTTTTGGTATCAATAAAGTTGCAAATTAAAATTTAATAGTTATCTTCGCACACTAATTTCACATTATCGCAACTGCTTAATATTTAATCTTTTAGCCTTATGTACTGGACACTTGAATTGGCTTCTAAACTCGAAGATGCACCTTGGCCTGCCACCAAAGAGGAGTTGATAGACTATGCTACACGATCAGGAGCACCTTTGGAAGTAATTGAAAATCTAGAGGATCTTGAGGACGATGGTGAGGTTTACGATAGCATTGAAGACATCTGGCCTGATTATCCAAGTAAAGAGGACTTTTTCTTTAACGAAGAGGAGTACTAAAATATAATCTATGAAAATTATTATAGCCGGTGCTGGAGATGTAGGTACCCACCTGGCCAAGATGCTCGGCAATGAGGATCATGAGCTCACCGTTATAGACAGCGATGAGAGCAGGTTGAATCATGTTGGCGAAATCGCAGACATTATCCCAATATATGGTTCTCCAACCTCTATCACTACACTTGAAAAAGCCGAAGTAAGAAAATCCGATTTGTTTATTGCCGTAAGTCCGGCTCAGGAGCAGGATGTCAATATTATAAGCGCTATGCTCGCCAAGAAAATGGGAGCAGGCAAGGTTACTGCCCGTATAAACAATGACGAATATCTCAAGAACGAAAATAAGCTGCTTTTTACAGAGATGGGTATTGACCTTCTCTTTTATCCCGAAAAAATTGCATCTCATGAAATCATTGACCTGCTTAAGCAAACAGGAACTTCTGAATTTATGGATTTTTCGGGAGGAAAACTCCAGCTTATCGTTTTCAGACTCGACGACGGAGCTCCCCTGATTGACAAAACTTTATCCGACTATTCAAAACCCGGTGTTGAGCTTATCTACAGAGCCGTTGCTATTGCGCGTGACGGACATACAATTATACCCCGTGCTTCAACTAAATTTAAAGAGAGGGACCTGGTATTCGTAATTTCCAAACGTAGCGGAGTGCAGGAGGTTATGACATATTCCGGCAAAAACAATATTGATGTTAAAAGGCTGATGATTGTTGGCGGCGGACGGATTGGCGAAATGGTTGCCAAAAAGCTTGAGACATCTGTCGACTACATAAAACTCATAGAACGCCGCAGAGACAGGTGTGATGTTTTAAACGAAAGACTTAACAAAACACTGGTAATAAATGGCGATGCCAGAAATACCGACCTGCTCATCGAAGAAGACGTAAACGATTTTGACGCCTTTGTTGCAGTGACAAGCAGTTCGGAAACAAATATCCTCTCTTGCGTGATGGCTAAGAAAATGGGCGTTGCCAAGACAATCGCAGAAGTAGAAAATATCGATTATATTAAGCTTGCGGAAGGTATGGGCGTAGATGCCGTAATTAACAAAAAGCTCATTACAGCAAGCCGTATTTTCCGTTTCACCCTTTCAAACAAGGTTCAGTCCATTAAATGTCTTAATGGCTCCGATGCGGAAATTCTTGAATTTATTGTCAATCCAAACAGTAACATTACAAAGGACAAGCTCCGCAATATAGGATTTCCGAAAGATGCTGTCATTGGCGGGGTAATCCGCGGAACACAAAGCTTTATAGCGGTGGGAGACACAGAAATAATGCCATACGACCGCGTAGTGGTATTCTCGCTGCCATCGGCACTTGCCAAGGTGAACAAATTCTTCGCCTGATATTCATTTAACTTCATAATTCGATAAATTAAAACAGTAACGGCTCCTTTTTATTATAATTTTTAATAAAACGGTGCTGTTGAGATAACAATTTATTATCTTTGCCGAATTAATTTTATTTAGGCAATTATGAGCAATTACAGTTTCAAAACAAGCGGCAAGACCAGGCTTGAACATGATCTTCTAGGAGACAAAAGCGTTCCTGTTGAGGCACTTTTTGGAGTACAAACTCTCAGATGTATTGAAAATTTTGACATCAGTCGTCAGCTTCTTTCTAACTATCCACAATATGTTAAGGCTTTGGGTATAGTTAAAATGGGTGCAATTCTGGCAAACCACGAAATTGGACTTGTAGATGAAAATATCAAAGATGCAATTGTTGAAGCTTGTAAAGAGCTAATGGAAGGCAAGCATCTGGAACAGTTTCCTATTGATATGATACAAGGAGGCGCAGGTACATCTGTCAATATGAACGCAAACGAGGTTATTGCAAACAGAGCGCTGGAGATAATGGGAAAACAACGCGGCCAGTATGAGTTTTGCAGCCCCAACGACCATGTAAACATGGCGCAGTCCACCAATGACGCATATCCAAGCGCGATGCACATCGGGCTTTATATAACACACTTTGAGGTAAGAGAGGCTCTTGAAAAACTCATTGCATCTTTTGAAGAGAAAGAGAAAGAGTTTTCAGGAATTATTAAAATGGGGAGAACCCAGCTTCAGGACGCAGTTCCAATGACGTTAGGGCAGAGTTTCGGTGCTTTCGCATCGGCAATGAAGCACGAACTCAGGAGACTCGACAAGGCTTCCAGAGAGCTGCTGTATATCAATATGGGTGCAACTGCAATAGGCACAGGTATAACATCGGAACCCGGATATGCAGAGGCCTGCATTTATCACATAAGAAAAATAACTGGCTGGGATTTAAAACTAGCATACAACCTCATTGAAGCAACACATGACACTTCATGCATGGTGGCCTACTCTTCTGCCCTTAAG
>JAAXVX010000278.1 GCA_013335275.1 Bacteroidales bacterium | reverse complement strand
ACTTGGTGCTGCTACACACACAACTGTAAACGCAGTTGACGAGTACTATAATAAAGGAATTAAATATTTAATATTCGGGAATATCCTTAAAAACGCTACCTACCCGCTTTCGGTTAGTTCGGAACGGATATTTCAGGCACTTGCGGTCCTCGAGGAAGTTAAAAAAATAAATGCGTCTTATGTAGCGCATGGCAGTACAGGTGCAGGAAACGATCAGGTAAGGTTCGACCTTGTCTTTGAAGTTCTTGCTCCGGGAGTTGAAATAATCGCTCCAATCCGTGAATTATCACTTTCAAGAGCAAGCGAAATTGAGTATCTTGCAAAACATGGATGCAATCTTTCATGGGATAAGGCTAAGTATTCTATAAACCAGGGCCTTTGGGGAACAAGCATTGGTGGGGTTGAAACATTGAAATCCGATGGTTTTTTGCCCGAAAACGCGTATCCTTCTCAACTGAAAAAAAACGAACCTGTCAAGATAAATATTGGCTTTAAAAAAGGAGAACCTGTCTCGTTAAACGGAAAGGAAATGAACCCTGTTGAGCTGATAAAGAAACTGAATTCCATTGCTTCTGAGTATGCAATAGGACGGGATGTTCACGTGGGTGATACAATAATCGGGATTAAGGGCAGAGTTGCATTTGAAGCAGCCGCACCAATGATTATTATCAAGGCCCATCATTTGCTTGAGAAGCACACCCTCACCAAGGGTCAGCTGTATTGGAAAGATCAGCTGGCAGGATGGTATGGTCAGCTGATGCATGAGGCACAATATCTGGACCCGCTGGCAAGAAACATTGAAACTTTCCTGGACGATACTCAGGGAAGCGTTACAGGAGAGGTGTCCGTTGAGCTTCGTCCATATCATTTTTCAGTTCTTGGATGTTCAACTCAGTATGACCTTATGAATTCGGCGTTCGGCGAGTATGGAGAAATGAACAAATCCTTTACAGGAGCAGATGTTATAGGCTTTACCAAAGTTTTGGCCAATCCGTTGAAAATTTATTATTCTGTTCATAAAAATGATTAAAGTAGCAATAGCAGGAGCGACCGGTTATACCGGCGGAGAGCTTATCAGGATTCTTCAAAACCATCCTGAAGCCGACCTGAGATGGCTTATAAGCACATCTCTGGCGGGCAAGAGCGTTTCTTCCGTCCACAGGGACCTTCTTGGAGATTGCGATCTTAAGTTTACAGATGAAACCGGAGAACCGGATGTCCTGTTTATGGCACTTGGTCACGGGCTGTCAAGGGAATTCCTGGAGAAAAACAAACTGCCGGAAGGTTGCAAAATAATTGATTTGGGATCGGACTTCCGTATTGACAATACATTTGGAAATCACCGTTTTGTTTACGGAATGAGCGAACTTTTCAGGGAAGATATTAAGAATACGAATTATGTAGCAAATCCGGGTTGTTTTGCAACAGCAATAACACTTGCACTTGCCCCGCTTGCACAGGAGTCTCTGCTAAAAGACGAGATACACATTCATGCAATTACGGGTTCAACCGGAGCGGGAAAAAGCCTCTCGGGCTCTTCGCACTTTAGTTACAGAGAATCCAACATCTCTGTTTACAAGCCGTTTAATCATCAGCATCTCGGAGAAATAGGCAAAACGCTTAGTGTAGTTGCCGGAAACAGTGTCCCTCAAATTAATTTCATTCCTCTCAGAGGAGATTTTACAAGAGGAATTCTTGCAAGTGTGTATACCAGGGTTTCAAAGGATTATTCGAATGAAATGCTGAGGAATCTGTATGAAACTGCCTATATAAAATCGCCTTTTGTACACCTTTCAAAAGAGACAGTAAGCCTCAAAGAGGTGGTCAATACAAACAAGGTTTTGATTCAGGCAGAGAGACACGGAGAATATGTTCATATAACATCTGTTATCGATAATCTCATAAAAGGGGCATCGGGGCAGGCGGTTCAGAATATGAACATTATGTTTGGATTTGAAGAAAGTTGCGGTCTGAGGCTAAAAGGCTCGGCGTTTTAATTTAAACAGGAATGATAAATTTTGAAGTATATAAATTATGGCCGGTTGAGCCGGTAAAGGGATCAGGAGCAAAACTCTGGGATAAGGACGGAAAAGAGTATCTGGACATGTATGGCGGTCATGCAGTAATTTCTATTGGACATTCACATCCGTTATATGTAGAGGCTATTAAGAGTCAGGTTGAAAAACTGGGATTTTATTCGAACTCTGTTGAAAATTCTCTTCAAAGTAAACTTGCGCAAAAGCTTGGCAAGATAAGCGGTTATGCCGATTACTCATTGTTTTTATGCAATTCGGGAGCTGAGGCAAACGAAAATGCGTTGAAACTGGCTTCGTTTCATACCGGTAAAAGCCGTATTCTGGCTTTTAAGGGTGCCTTTCACGGCAGGACTTCAGGAGCCGTTGCAGCTACAGATAATCCAATGATTCGTGCGCCATTCAACAGGAGTTCAAAGGTCACTTTTATCCCGATGAATGACATTAGCCTTGTGGAAAAAGAGCTTTCCAAAGGCGATTATGCAGCAGTTATTATTGAAGGCATTCAGGGAGTAGCCGGAATCATTCTTCCCGACGACAAATTTTTGCTGGATTTGAAAAGGTTGTGCGAAAAGACAAGGGTGATGCTCATTATTGACGAAGTACAAAGCGGTTACGGCCGCACCGGAAAGTTTTTCGCCCACCAGTATGCAGGAATAAAACCGGATATGATTACAACCGCAAAAGGAAT
>JAAXVX010000277.1 GCA_013335275.1 Bacteroidales bacterium | reverse complement strand
CGGCACATATCAATGCAATAATCACCGGTCCCATTTCGCGGATAAGAGAAACAGCTACCATTCCCGGGAGCATCGATACTGCCCCGAAATTAACTAGGGTTGGTCGTGACTGAATTGTAAGCACCAGGCCAACAATAAATCCTGTAATGGAAATGAGTGGTAAAGACTTGTATCCTATTTGGAAACACTGCCGAAAAAACTCTCTGAATTCAAAATCCCGTGAAAATGTGGCTTTGATTATGCGCGAAATGAATAGAAAGAAGTTGGCGGTTTCAGACATATAATTGTTTAAATATCTGGTTTTCTCCAGTGTCTTTTCGCTTATAACAATGGTATGTTTCTTTACATTCCGGATAATGGGGGCAACTTTTAAAACAGGAGTAATCTTTTTCATAATAAACAAGGTTTGTCTTTAAAAAAAACAGAGACCAGAATCCCGGCCTCTGTTTTAGCTGAAGTAAAATCATTAATGACTATAGAACAGGTATCTGTGGTATTATGTCAATAATAACGGTACGATTATAGAAGCGTTCTTCGGGGTATTTATTCCCAAATTGAGCTGCGTTTGTATCTTCTCCAAATCCGTAAACTTCAAATGTTACGTCTTTTCTGCCGGATTTAGCGAGAGCACTCTCAATTATTGCCTTTACATCATTTGCTCTGGCAAGAGAGAGATCCAGATTATGCTTTTCATCTCCAATAATATCTGTATAACCATGAATCATTACTTTTGCTCCGGTAGGAATTCTTGGTGTAACAAAATCTGAAAGATATTTCTCGTAAATTTGAATTGCATTTGATTCATCGAATTCAAAAATTACGCTGAATCTAAGCCCTTCCTCTATTACAGGCTGAGCCCAAAGTACAACCTGTACAGGAACTTCTTCTTTTACAGTTTTGCCGGAAATAGTCTGGCCAATCATTGTTACTCTGTAATTACCCTTAGGTCTGTCTCCTAAAATTGATTTGCCCGGGATACTCACTTTCTCCTGAACATATGGTCCAAAGTGCTGTACTGCTCCGTTCTCGTCCATAATTTCCACAGACCAGGTTTTGAGTGCAAGGTTTGCTCCTTCGGCATAGAATGTTACGTAACTATCCAATGGCGCCTCCTGAAGAGCATAAAATTCAACCGGCCTCAGTGGTAAAGCAGGCCCACTCTGGAACTCCATTATCATGTCCGGCGAACTGCTCTCAATAGAGACTCTGCGGTCACCTTCGCGTAAAAGTGTAAGTTCAAGTGTTCCGCCCGGTTTTTCTGAAGGAATTTTTGGTTTAACTCGTCCTTCAATTTTAATCCTTGATGGCGAAATGCCATAAATATCTACCAGATATTTTTTAACTGATTCTGCCATCAATTTTCCATCTTCCGGACCTAATTCCGAAGAACCAACTAAAGTTATATTATTGCTTGTACTGGCGGCCATCCTGTCTCCAAGAATATTCAATACATTATAATATACAACCATAGATCGTCCGGAACGACCGGAAAGGTCTTTTGGCGTTACTACTTCAAGCTGATCTTCATGGAAATTCTTAACCTCATCCTTTTTAAGCAGGACATAACGATTAGGAATCTCTGTGGACTCCAGATTAAAGAAAACATAGTTAAGCAAAGGGAATGTTTCCCTTACTCTTCTCTTTTCAGGAACATTTTTTGGCGATGTAACAGAAAAATGTACTGTAGGTTCAATTACAACTACTTTTGGAGGAGTGTAAATTACAGCCTCTTCACGATGAATTTTGTGTCCCTGACCAAATTTTAGAGCAATACCTGCTCTAATGGTGGTCATGTTCCACGATTCAACCGAACGGGGGTTCTGTCCAAAATACGGCAAAAAGCTGACAAAAGGAGAGAGTACTGCCTGGTTTTCATTATCTCTTGTTGAGAGCTGAATATCCATACCCATACCTACCTGCATCGATAAACGCAGTTTGTTCATGTCGCTGAAATCTCCTTCAACATCTGCTCTTGGAATCTGATCAGGTATTGCAGGGTTAACTCCCTGTTCGTACAAGAAAGATTTATTCCAGTTTAAAGATAGTCTTGGTCCCGCAAAAAGGTAGAAATTACCGCGGAATGGAGCAAATCTCAGACTAGGTTCAAATGCGAAATAGTTGAGATTCGTAGACAAGTCTGCCGGGCAATTACAAGGAGACATTACCTCATTGAAAGTGCCTTTGCGGCTGTCGTACGACATCTGCAGGATAAAGCCCAGTTTTGTATCAGGAGCATGATATTCTACCATTGTTCCCACATAAAGTCCTGCTCCAAATCCGTTATGGAACGCGGATGGAGTTACAAAGGTCGAATTCAACGTTTGCGTGGTCCCGCGATAAAAGTTAAAGTTTGCACCGGCTGCAGCACCAAACCACCATGATGGTCTAGTGTACCTGTATTCCTGCGCCTGAAGCGTTTGAATACCCGTCAGAATTAAAATGCCTAAAAGAAGACCTTTAATTAGACGTGTTCCCTTTTTTACATTTGTATTTGCTTTCATATTTTTAATTTATTATTTGGTCTTATTTGAATTAATCCCGCCTTTCGGCGGGATATAATTTCCTAAAACAAATGCCTAGTTGGGCACGTTAATTATTGTATTTACCATTGTAACTGCAGAAACCAAAGAAATTGCCCTGCCGTTTAGTACCGTTTGCACTGTAGTATTGGTACTGTTTCCCGGAGAAGATAATGTGACACCTGAGTTGGCAATAATGGTTCCTACCATAGTTCCGCCACCTGCATAGTTT
>JAAXVX010000032.1 GCA_013335275.1 Bacteroidales bacterium | reverse complement strand
GAGCCCAACCGGGTAAAAGGTGCGACTATGCCGCGGGTTAATTAGCCGTGCGGCAGGCAAACCATTCGGCCGAAAAAGTTGGTAAAAGCATGCAAGAATCAAATAATCAAATATATCCTAAAAATGAAGAGACATCATATCTCATCATTTTTAGTAATCAGCTCATTATTAAATAGTCTCAGGCTGCGAGTTGATAGTCTTATTGCATAAACATAACATTGCCACCTAATTGAAGAGGGCGATTCGGCCGGACGGAACGAAGTGGAGGAGGACGCACAAGCCCGAAGAAATTAGGTGGCAGTGTGTAATTGGCAATGAGAAAACACAACTCGCAGCCGGCGATTCGGCCGGACGGAAACAAAAAGAGGATATCTAAAAGTACATTCTAGATATCCTCTTTAAAATTAGGTAATTAATAACTATTTAAGTTCCCATGCAAGAGCACTTGCACCAAGAATCGCAGCATCGGATTCTTTAAGCTGTGAGAAAATTATCTTAATTTTGTTTTTCCACAAATGGAGGAGATTTGCATTCATACTTTCCTCAATGGGTTTTAGTAAAAGATCGCCAGACCTCGCTAGTCCGCCAAACAAAACAATGGCTTCAGGAGCACTGAATGCGACGAAATCTGCAAATGACTCCCCAAGCTTTTTCCCGGTATATTCAAAGATTCGTTTTGCCAGGACATCTCCCTGATAAGCGGCCTCAAACACATCTTTGGATGTTATATTTTCGGGGATGTTGCGTAAAACACTTGATTCGTTTGAACTGTCCAGCCATTCTCTCGCTGTCCGTGCAAGGCCGATAGCTGATGCATAAGTCTCGAGACATCCTGTCCTTCCGCAATTGCACTGGCGCCCGTTATTCCTTACAGCAGTAGTGTGCCCAAGTTCACCGGCAAAACCGTCATGGCCGTATACAACTTCGCCATTAATTACAATTCCGCTTCCAACGCCTGTTCCCAGAGTTATCATTATGAAATTTTTCATGCCGCGTGCTGCGCCGTAAGTCATCTCTCCAACAGCTGCTGCATTCGCATCATTGGTGAGGGCAACAGGTACACCCATTTTGTCCGACATAAGCTTTGCAAATGGAATAGCAGTATTTCCGCCCCATGTAAGGTTCACTGCATTTTCAATTGTTCCGGTATAAAAATTGCCGTTAGGAGCTCCAATTCCTATACCCCGGATGTTTGCTATACCTCCGACTTCCAAAATCAATTTATTAAGAGCAGCGCATAAATCTTTAACGAACAGTTTAGCATCGGTATGTGTGTCTGTGCGGATTGATGACTGTATCAATACAGTTCCGCGCGCATCTACAATACCAATCTTGCTTGTCTGTCCACCTATGTCGATACCGACAACATATGTTTTATCCATATTATATTTAGTTGCTTTTATGTTAAAAACTATTCGGTTTTGATATCAAGATTTACATTCTTAGACCCGTATAATGCATAGAACAGCATGTATGCGATTCCTGCAAATACAATCCAGTAGCTTGTAATGTAACCTGCCATATCGGCAATCCATCCCTGAAAAGCAGGAAGTATACCGCCGCCGCAAACCATCATCATGAACAAGCCCGAAGCCGCTGCAGTATATTTGCCCAGACCCGAAGTTGCAAGGCTGAATATGCTGCCCCACATAACAGACGTGCAGAGGCCGCATAAAATAAGGAACATAATATTAAGAGGAACCTGAGCAAATCCGAATGAAATATCAGACTTGAAAACAGGCATATTTATCATTGAATCTGTTGGAATTAACATTGCCAGAAGGACAAATACGAGTCCAAGGGAAGTTACAGATATCAGCATTGATTTTCCGGAAATCCTGGCACCAAATATACCTCCTGTGAAACGCCCGATGAGCATTAGAAACCAATAAGTTCCAACTACAGTTCCTGCAATGGTGGGGTCTATCCCAAGGCCGCCGTCAATCAGGGAAGTGGTCATAAAGAGGTTTGCAATATTTGGAATTCCTACTTCAACACCCACATAAATAAAAATGGCAATCATACCCAGCACAAAATGGCGGAACGACAATGCACTGTGTTTGTCTTTAACTTTTTCTTTCTGTTTGGTAATGTGAGGCTCCGGAATGGTAACAAAGTAGAGAACGAGAAATGTAAGTACAAATATTCCCATCACCAGAAACAATGCGGGATTTGCCTTAGCGATTGTTCTTGTAGCCTCGTTTGCCCCCATCAGATAACCGACAAGAACGGGAGCTATAGTTGCTCCGATAGAGTTAATAGTTCCTCCAAACTGCAAAAGCTGATTTCCCTTCTTTTCGTTTGAGCCAAGCCCGTTAAGAAGAGGATTAACAACTGCATTCAGCATACACATTGCGAGTCCGGAAACAAAAGCTCCCAAAAGATATACTCCAAAACTGGCTACCTGTCCGGACAAAAGAGTAATGGCTACTCCGGAGAAACCTACAATAATAGCGGATAAAGCTGTCTTTTTATATCCGATTTTCTGCAGAAGCATTCCGGCAGGGATGCCCATAAATGCGTAAGCTATAAAGTTTGCCAGATTACCCAGCTGAGAAAGAAGATTGCTTGCACCAAACTGGTTTTTTACAATAACCCCCATTGGGTTTTGAAGACCGGTCACAAAAGCAATCATAAAAAAGAGAGCAAACATCATTGCAATTGGCAATGCATAGTTTTTTTTCTGAGTGTTCATCAAGTAATATTTTAAGTTTAAGGATTTTTGCAAATAATCTCAACACTATAAGGAGCCGTAAATATTGTATAATTTTTCGCCCTCTTGCTCCTAAGGCCAAAGATAATAAATTGAAAGATATCTTGGGCAGGAGCAGTCATTAAAAAAAATAATTTCGGCCGGTTGCGCGTGTAATGACTCTCTTTTGCATAATGATGAATTATTTTATTATTTTTGTGAAAAGGGCAAGGCCATCAAGCAATATTAACCTAATATGCTATATGGCCTTCTTTTTCGAAACAGCCTTAAACCTAAACCGGCCTCACAATTTTAAAAGGTGTAAACTATGGTAAAACGCATCTTTGTGTTTATTCTTTTGTCTTTTTCATATAGTTGTGTATATTCTCAGAATGGCACAGACTATGACAAGTTCGTTGCAGAAGCGGGGGATTATCTTAATCTGTACAGAGGAACGTCTCCTCTGCCGTATAAATCGCTTCACATTGGAACCTATTATGCTTTTTCAGAAGAATTTGAAAAGGGTGATTTGTACTACAACGGGAAAATGTATCATGGTGTTGAAATGAACCTCAACAGTCATTTGGATGAACTTTATGTCAAAGTGCCGGGATCAGGGAGAGCAGTCATGCTCAATAAAGAATTCATTAATAAATTCTCGCTTGGAAAAAGAAACTTTCTCCTACTGGATAAGAGGCGTGAAAAAGGAGCTCCTCAATCTGGTTTTTATGAAATCCTGTACGACGGACAGGCAAAACTTTATAAAAAAATCCGCAAAGTTCTTTCAGAAAAAATCGGTAGTTCAGTAAATCCGGTCACAAGAAGCAAGATTGAAAGAAGATTTGAGCTTGTAGAAACCTATTATCTGTTTAAATCAGGAGAGTGGCATAAAATTCCACGCAGGAATTCACTGCTCATGCAATACAGGGAAAAGAGGCTTGAAATCAGGAAGTTTATAAGAAATAACGGTCTCAATTCCCTCTCGGATATTGACATCGTTTACGCTTCAATAATGAAATTTGCAGAATCAACAACAAATGCTGCCCATGAATAAATTAGCGACAATAGCCGTACTTTTCGTTCTTGCCATCACAAGTATTCAGGCGCATGCACAATCAGCGGCAAGAATTAAGCAAGTAAATATAAATGCCGACTCTCTGTCTAAAGTTGTATTAAAATATACCGGCAAAGATTTGTTTTTTAAAGCATCAGATAAGGGTGACTCTCTAAAGGTTACTATTGAATGTGGAGGCAATGATTTAATAAAGGAGCTTACCGCCATACTCAAACGGCAGGACTATTCAATAACTCTTATAAACAACTCCTATATAATATTAAAGGGAACTGGTATTTCCGCCGGCCTCCCGGAGGATTATTTTGCTGATGAAACAGGAATCAAAGGAGAATCGGAATTTGTTAAAGCGGTTACTTTTGAGGATAATACGGCAAAGTCCGAAAACAAAATTTACAAAATAGGTGACCCCAATTCTCCTTCAAAGGGAAGCAAAGTTTTACTTTCGGGGTACGTGAGAAACTACGACAGCGGAGAACCTGTTGCAGGAGTATCTGTTATTCTTGAAAACCCACAGACGGTTGCAACTACCGATGCATTTGGATTTTACCGTATTACTGTGCCTAAAGGGGAGCGGGTAATTGAAGTGAAAGGATACGGGCTAAATGATTCCCGCCTCATGATGGAAGTATACGGCGATGGTGAGATGGACATTGTAATGAAAGAGAAGGTTTATGCCCTTAAAGGTATTGTCCTCACAGCCGAGAGTAATCAGAAAACCAGGAATACTCAGATAGGAATTGAAAAAGTGCGCATAGACCGCATCAAGCATATACCTTCTGCTTTTGGGGAGGCAGATGTGCTTAAAGTTGTGCTGACTCTTCCCGGAGTAAAATCAGTCGGAGAATCTTCCGGAGGATTTAACGTGAGGGGAGGAGCTTCGGACCAGAATCTCATACTTTTTAATGAAGGTACTATTTATAATCCTACTCATCTCTTTGGATTATTTTCTGCATTCAATCCAGATGTCGTGAGCGATATTGAATTGTACAAAAGCACTATCCCTGCAAAGTTTGGAGGAAGGATATCTTCTGTTCTCGAAATTAACAGCAGAAACGGCAACAGCAATAAAATAACCGGCTCGGCAGGACTTGGCCTGCTTACCGGGAAGTTTCACATCGAAGGACCAATTGTCAAGGGAAAGACAAACTTTATTGCCGGAATCAGAACAACATATTCAAACTGGCTGCTGGGGCTTTTACCCTCCAACAGCGGCTACCGCGACGGAAAGGCATCGTTTCACGACCTGACTATGGGGCTAAGCCATAAAATTGACGAGCACAACTCGCTCTATGCATACGGATACTATTCAGGAGATAATTTCAGCTTTAGCGCAGATACGACCTATGGTTATAAAAATTTCAATGCCTCATTAAAATGGCGCAGGATTATAGATGACAGGCGCAGTATGGTTATGAGTGCAGGTTACGACCAGTATGGCTATAACACACAGGAGAAGGGAAATCCGGTAGGCGCCTACGAGATGAGCTTTCGGATAAATCAGCTCTTTTACAAAACTAATTTTAACTGGCTTGTTGGAGAAAAGCACTCATTAAACTTCGGGGTGAATGCGCTGTATCTGGATCTGAACCCGGGCACAATGAATCCTTTAGGCGGAGAATCAATTGTTGAACCTAAGAAGATAGACAATGAAAAAGGAGTAGAGATGTCTTTATATGCATCAGATACATGGAGCATATCCGACAATCTTTCTCTGGATCTCGGTCTCAGGTACACAATCTATTCCGCATTACAGGACGGTAACTTTAAGCCATATCACGGACCTGAATTCAGGTTATCGGCACGTTATGCATTCAATGACGATCTGTCAATCAAGGGCGGGATAAACAGCATGCGCCAGAATATCCACATGCTTTCCAATACAACTACAATTTCTCCGACAGATATATGGAAATTAAGTGATAAGAATATATGTCCCCAAACCGGGTGGCAGGCTGCATTGGGCTTGTATAAAAATGCACTGGGCAGGAAAGTTGAACTTTCGCTCGAAGGATATTATAAAGGAATGAACAACTACCTGGACTACAAAAGCGGAGCAATTCTCAATATGAATGAAAACATTGCAGCGGATGTACTTAAAACACAGGGTCGGGCATATGGGGTAGAGTTAATGGCAAAAAAACCTCTTGGCAAGCTCAACGGGTGGGTAGCGTATACATATTCAAGGACAATGCTCAGGGAGAGCGGGAACAAAGAAGTATACAGCATCAACGAGGGAAACTGGTATTCTGCTTCCTATGACAAGCCTCATGATCTCAAGGTTATTGCCAACTATAAATTTACACAGAGATTCAGCATCTCTGTAAACCTGGACTATTCTACCGGTCGTCCGGTAACTATTCCGGTAAATAAATATCACTACGGAGGAGGATTCCGTCTTTATTATTCACAAAGAAATGAATACAGGATACCTGACTACTTCCGGATGGACTTTGCAATAAACATTGAACCGAGCCATAATCTTACTCTCTGGACGCACAGTACAATTACCATTGGCGTATATAATATTACAGGCAGGCAAAATGCATTTTCTGTATACTATACAACGAATGAGGGGAATAAAATTCAAGGCTACCAGCTTTCAATATTCGGAGCACCTATTCCTTACATAAACTATAATATAAAATTCTGACATATCACATGAAGGCAAAATCATTAAATATATTTTTTGTTTCAATTGCTCTGCTTATTGCAGGTTGTATAAAGCCTTTTATCCCTACCGGTATGGATTCGATGGAAAGCCTTATTGTTATTGAAGGCGACATTATGCAGAATGACACTACAAGGATTACTATAAGCCGTTCTCTTGGAATTAATGAAGAGGGTGGAATAGGCTACATAAGTACTTCAACGGTTTGGGTTGAGAGTGAAAAAGGCACAAAATATTATGCTGTTTCTGCACTAAGGCGGAACAAACCCATATTTCTGATTAACACAATTGGTATCGATCCGGCATTAAAATACAAGCTTTGCGTTAAAATTCAGAGCAAATTGTATGAGTCAGAACTTATCCCGGTACTTATTTCTCCTCCAATTGATTCCATAGGCTACACGAAAGATATTGAAAAAAAGAGTGCAACCTTTTATGTGAACACACACGACCCGGATAATAAAACAACATATTACAAGTGGTTTTTCAATGAAAACTGGGAAATACAGTCACAATTCCAATCGTTTTTTGAATATATACCATTAACAAAAACGGTACTTCCTATTACATTCAGCAGAAATCGTTATTATTGCTGGTCTTCGGGCGTATCGTCTTCAATTTTGATAGAAAGCACTTCCGGCTTGTCGGCAGATGTAGTTTACCAAAAACCTCTTGTTTCGATGGGATCTTCGGACCGAAGAATCAGTGCTCTCTACTCAATGGAACTGTTCCAGATGGCAATTTCGGAAGAGGCATACAAATATTGGGACAACATACGAAAAAACTCAGACCAGATAGGAGGTATTTTCAGCCCTCAGCCAAGTGAAATAAAGGGAAATATCAAATGTATCACCGATCCTTCTGAAAAGGTTATAGGATATATATGTGCGTCCAAAACATCAAAAAAGAGAATTTTCGCAAAGGGAGAAGATATTGGAGTATATGAATATCCAAATAACTGCGAAGTTGTAACTGTAAATAGTGAAAATCCTGTTCCACTCGCAGATCTGTGGGATAGCGGGATGGATATTGTAAGTTTTATCCCTCCCCCTTTCAGTGAAAGCTTTTGGGCATCAAAACGCTGTGTCGATTGCCGAATTTATGGAACGAAATCAAAGCCATCATTCTGGCCTAATGATCATATATAAAAGAATAGCTATGAGAAGAAAATTATTATCCGGAATAATTCTTACATTTCTTATTACGACAATGCTGGCGCAGGGTGTACGCACTGTTCCGGGCAGAGTTGTTGAGAGAGTGCACATAGCAACAGACAAGGATGCCTATGTTGCAGGTGAACCCGTCTGGATATCGCTCTATTGTTTTGATATTTCAAAAGGACAGGGGAAATTGTCAACATTTAGCAGTGTTGCTTATATCGAACTTCAAAATGCTCAGGGCACAGCGATAACTACTAAGATTGCAGTAAATAACGGCAGGGGAGCAGGCCGGATTGAGCTCCCGCCTGTACTTCCTACCGGAAATTACAGAATTATAGCTTATACAGGACAAATGCTAAACGAAGTAAGTCCCGCTTTCTCTCAAAAACTGATTTCGGTGTATAACACTTTAACTTCGGAAAGAGTACCGGGCAATGTGGTGGTTGGTAAAAAAGACTCCACATTAAGAGAGGAATTTGAGAAAAAAGCATCTTTTGACGGTATGGATAAAGGTCTGGATGTGAGAATTTATGGAAACAATACGGTTATCCCTTCAAAATCAAAAATTCCGATAATAATTACTAATAATGGACCATCAGACATTGATGTCCATATATCAATAGTCAGAAATGATTCACTGCCTGCACCTGCCGGAACAGGCCTTTTGGCATTTCTTAAAGGCCTTGATTATAATACCGGTAATGTCAGTTTTGCCAATGGACCTACAGCTGATTATGAGGGAGAGGTAATTAAAGTAAAAGTAACACCTGAAAAAAGTGAGCCGCTCACAGACAAAGTCATCTGGCTTTCAGCTGCAGGTGGGCTTTCTGATATTTATACAACACTTATTGACAGTAGCGGAAGAGCAACTTTCTTTACAAATTCCGTTTTTGGTGACCGGGAACTTGTTCTTGATGTTCCTGAAGCGGACACAAATATTACTCTTACCTATGAAATGACAGACCATTTCGTAAAACCATCGCTTGGACCATTGCCTCAGCTTGTATTGCAGCGGAACATCGGGGAAACGCTAAGAAGAAGGAGTCAGGAAATGCAGGTATGGAGAAGATTTGTTGCTGACACATTATTTGAAAAAATAAAACTTAAAAAGGACCCTCTTTTAACGCTTAATTCCAAAGTTTACAAACTCGATGATTATACCAGGTTTCCTGTAATGAAAGAGGTCGTTTCCGAGTATATTTCCGAGCTGCGTTTCAGGAAAATAGAGGAGAAAACCTATTTGCAAATGATTTTAAGCGACCAGCTTAGTAATGTGAGTATATCTAAATATAATACACTTGTGCTTCTGGATGGAATACCTGTGTTTGACCATTCAAAAATACTCAACTTTGATCCGCTTAAAGTTAGAAACATCACTGTTTATAACGGAGAATTCCTGATTGGCTATCTTAGTTTTAACGGCATTGCCTCTTTTGAAACATACAAGAGAGATTATTCCGGACTTAAATTCAACAGAAATACAAGAATTCTGGATTTCAAAGGAGTACAGTTTCCTTCCAGGTTCATAGGCAAAGAGGTGCGTGATGGTGAAAAAATCCCGGATATGAGAAGCGTCATTTACTGGGATCCTCAGGTTTCAATAAGAAAAGGAGATAGTATGGATCTTTCATTAATTACCCCCAACTACGAGGGGAAATTTATAATTACAATTGAAGGAATAGGTTCGGATGGAAGGGGTGTCTTATATAAAAAAGAGTTTAGTGTAAGGTAGTTTTATTAGTCATTTGCATTATGTCAGTAAAGAGATCAGGAGTAAAAGCATTATTGTTAACATTGTTT
Organism: Bacteroidales bacterium; assembly: GCA_013335275.1. Lineage (GTDB taxonomy): Bacteria > Bacteroidota > Bacteroidia > Bacteroidales > UBA932 > Bact-08. Next base: position 774 of record JAAXVX010000032.1, on the reverse strand, counting down.
ATCGTTTCTTTTGGAACAGCTTATTCTCAGGAAAACAGCTTTCTTCGGAAAATGAAATTTGACGGAAGCTTAAAAACGAAATATGAATACGCTTTAGAGACGAATATGTCAAGGTTTTCTGTAAGGAATTCAAGACTTGGCCTTTCCGGTGATATGAATTCATATGTTTCATACAGAGTACAAATAGAGCTTAGTAATGAAGGTAAATTTGAAGTACTGGATCTTTCGGCAACACTAAAACCCGTTAAAAACCTTACTGTAACAATGGGTCAGACATCTATTCCCATTTATAACCCATCTCAGATAACTCCGGCTCAGATGATGTTTGCAAACAGAACCTTTCTTGCGAAATATTTTGTACCGGGAACAAGAGATCTTGGAGTATTAGCTGCGTACAATTTTTCTGTTTCGGGAGTGCCTGTAGAGTTTGACGCAGGTGCATTCAATGCATCCAAAAGCAACAATCCTGTTTGGACGGATAATCTCTCCTGGTCTGCAAGAGCAATAATTGGAAGTATGGATGGATTCAGAGCATCAGCAAAAATTTACAGATATCCTGGAATTGATGCAGACTTTTTTTTATGGGGAGCCGACCTGAGATATGGAAAAGAGCGGTTTAAAATTGAAGCAGAGGTGCTGGACAGAGAAGATCAGTCTACAGGAGATAATCTATTTTCTTCTTGCCTGCAGGGAGGTTATTCCTTCCCGATAAAAAACGGAGGGATGTTTAAAGATATAACACCTGCATTAAGATGGGATCTGATGGGACACAAA
>JAAXVX010000276.1 GCA_013335275.1 Bacteroidales bacterium | reverse complement strand
TAAACAGAAAAGGCATAAGACCATAAATAAATTTTTCATTCGTTTGTATTGTTTGTTATGATTAAATCGGTTAATATTAAATAATAGTCAACTTTTCAGAAATTTAAAATAATTTTTCAAATCGTCACGGAACAAAAATGCCTCTAAATTGCTGATATATAAACATTACAAATATCTCTCAATAAAAAACATATCACAATAGGTAGTTTCAGAAAGAAACAAATCCGAAGAAGGAGGGTTTATACTCATTAACAAATAATTAGAGATTGATTCCTACGAAGAAAAAGGCGGCCAAAAAGATAACAAATTGTTCTTCAAAGCATTATTAAAAACCATCATTTAACTGTGAAAGACTTTGGAGTAAGGTAGAGTTAGCATTATATATTAAATGCTCATCAAATAAAATATTCCCATTGGGAGTCATATTAAAAAATGAATTTAACTCCTGCTTTCTGTATCCTTTAAGTTGACTGAAATTGAAAATATATTTTCATTATTTCAAAAACACAAAGAAAACAGCCATTATCAGACAGGCGAAAGCGGCAAAATGATTCCATTGCAATACTTCGCCTTTAAAGAGTATTGTTGTAAAAACAACAAATACTACCAGTGTAATAACTTCCTGAATAACCTTAAGCTGCATCAGAGTAAAAGCACCACCATTACCAATATATCCCATTCTGTTTGCCGGTACCTGGAATGAATATTCTACAAGGGCAATCATCCACGAAAACAGGACAACTCCATATAACGGCCAGTTACCAATCATTCCATTTTGTTGCAGCTTTAAATGACCATACCAAGCGATTGTCATAAAAATATTGGCTACAACTAACAGTAAAATCGTATAAATTCCTTGCATTTTCTTAAAAGGTTAAAACGGCGGCAAATGTACGGAAAAGTTATATCTTTGTTTTCAAAATTTTCAAAACATGAAGTACTTAAAGATTATGCTATTTGCAACTGCAATGGGGCTCTTTGCGGGCTCTTGCCAAAACGGGACAAAAGCGCCGGAAGAAAAATTCAAGTATCTGGCCGATGAATTTGCCGACATCAAAGTTATCCGTTATCAGATACCCGGCTGGGATTCACTCACTGTTGAACAAAAGGGGTATATTTATCATTTGAGCGAAGCCGCTAAATGCGGAAGAGATATTTACTGGGACCAGAACTTCAAATATGGTCTTAAGATTCGTAAGGTTCTGGAAACAATTTTCGACAAGTACGTGGGTGAAAAGGAGAGCGAAGATTACAAAAACTTCGTTGTATATGCCAAGCGTGTTTTCTTTAGCAATGGCATCCATCACCATTATGCCGAGGATAAGTTTATCCCCGGTTGCAGCATCGACTTTTTCAAAAAGCTGATGGTAGAGAGCGGACAAGAGGGGCTTACAGCAGAGATTCTGCCAATCCTTTTCGACCCGGCAATTTATCCGCAGAGGAAAAACACAACCGGCAAGGGTGACCTGCTTCTCGAAAGTGCAGTTAACTTCTATGACGGAGTAACCAAAAGCGAAGCTGAAGCTTTTTATGCAAAAATGGAAGATCCTAAGGACACAAAACCGGTTTCATACGGTCTAAACTCAAGGCTTGTTAAAAAAGACGGTAAAATTTATGAAGATGTTTACAAAGTTGGCGGGCTTTACGGTGCGGCAATTGAAAAAATAATTTTCCATCTGGAAAAAGCATCAGAAGTAGCCGAAAACGACGTTCAGAGAAATTACATTGCAAAGCTCATTGAGTATTACAAAACAGGCGATTTAAAAACATGGGATGCATACAATATTGCATGGGTTCAGGATACTGTTTCGCAAGTCGACTTTATCAACGGCTTCATCGAAAACTACAACGATCCTATGGGAATGAAGGCAACCTGGGAATCTCTGGTCAATTTTAAAGACCTCGAAGCTTCAAAACGCACAGATATAATCAGCAAAAATGCACAGTGGTTTGAAGACAATTCACCTGTGGATGCACAGTATAAGAAAAAAGAGGTAAAGGGCGTATCTGCAAAGGTTATAACAGTTGCACAACTTGGAGGAGACAGCTATCCGGTATCTCCGCTTGGAATCAACCTGCCTAATGCAGACTGGATTCGCAAGGATTATGGTTCAAAATCGGTTACTATTGCGAATATTGGCGATGCATACGACAAAGCGGCAGAGGAGTCTCCAAAAAATATGACAAACGAATTTTCGTGGGACGAAGCTGAAATTACTCTTGCTAAGGAGTATGGTTCTCTTACGAACAACCTGCATACCGACCTTCATGAGTGCCTCGGACACGGGTCCGGACAACTTCGCGAGGGAACATCTTCAAATGCATTGAAAGAATTCAGTTCTGCGCTTGAAGAGGCTCGTGCCGATATTTTCGCACTATATTACGTTGCCGATCCTAAACTAGTTGAACTTGGAGTAATTCCAAATGCCGATGCATACAAAGCTGAATATAATTCATACATCCGCAACGGCCTTTTCACTCAGTTTGTGCGTATTGACCTTGGCAAGACCGTTACACAGGCACACATGCAGGGACGCAAGATGATTGCGGAATGGTGCTACGAAAAAGGCAAGGGCCAAATTACCGCTAAAGCAGAAGGTGCATCTTCAGATGTTATAGAAAAACGCGTACGCGACGGCAAAACATATTTTGTAATAAACGACTATGCAAAACTGCGCGAACTCTTTGGAACTCTTCTTAACGAACTTCAGAGAATCAAATCCGAAGGCGACTATGCAGCCGGCAAAAACCTGATACTCACATATGGTGTTAATATTGAC
>JAAXVX010000275.1 GCA_013335275.1 Bacteroidales bacterium | reverse complement strand
GAACCTTAAAGAGTATGGCGACAAGATTCCTGCCGACAAGAGAGGAAACATCGAAAGCGCACTTGCTGCACTTAAGGAGGCTCACAAATCTCAGGATGTAACAGCTATTGACAAAGCCATGGAGGCGATGAACGCTGCATGGCACGCTGCATCGGAAGACATGGCCAAAGCTGCACAGGGCGGGCCTGCTCAGAGCCAGGAAGGTCCTTCGGACCAGGACAACGGCTCTTCTTCTAACCAGGGAACCTCGGGTAACGACAAAGAGGTTACAGATGTGGATTTTGAGGAAGTAAAGTAAGAAAGTAAGCGAGCGGAATGTAAAAGCAAAAGCATTTCGCGAAGCGAAATAAAACATAGAGAACCCGATGACTACCAAGCTTGCTTGTTTAGTCATCGGGTTCTCTATGTTTAAGCAGGCCCCCGGCCTGTTGCTTATGCATTCCCGAGCGGGAATGACTCCGGCGCGCAGCGACGGAACTAAGCCGGAAATTGCTATAAAAATAAGTGTTAATGTAAATAATTATTAACTTAGTATAAAATGGGATGAACTCGAACCGAAAATTAAAAAATCTGATCCGATGATTGCCAAAATTATAGATTTAATCGATTTCGATAAGGTCAATACTTTGCTTGAAGGATTCAATAAATCCACAGGATTTGTAACAGCAATTTTAGACCTCGAAGGAAATATTCTGTCAAAATCGGGGTGGAGACAAATATGCACCGAGTTTCATCGCATCCATCCTGAAACATCAAAGAAATGTACAATAAGTGATACCATTTTAGCCAATAAAATGGCCGAAGGTGAAAAATATCATTTTTATCAATGTTTAAATGGATTGATAGATGTAGCAGTTCCAATTGTCATTAAAGGGGAACATATTGCAAACCTTTTTTCCGGACAGTTCTTTTTTGATAAGCCTGATATTCTCTTTTTTACAGAGCAAGCCCGGAAATATGGTTTCAATGAAATTTCCTATGCGAAAGCCCTTGAGAAAGTGCCCATAGTTTCTCAGGAAAAGGTAAAAACAGCAATGGATTTCTTGCAGAACATGACCCAACTTGTCTGTGAAACCTCTCTTCAAAAACTGGAGCAAACTGAACTGAATAAGGCACTTAAAGAAAGTGAAGAGCGGTTTCAGCTTTTATTCAAAAAGGCGCCTCTTGGCTATCAAGCACTCGATTTTGATGGTAACTTCATTGATGTAAACCAACAGTGGCTAAACACCTTGGGTTACGAACGCGAAGAAGTGATTGGAAAATGGTTTGGCGATTTTCTTACACCTGCCTTTAAGGATGGGTTCCGCAAGCGATTTCCCATTTTTAAAGCTCAGGGGCAAATTCATAGTGAGTTTGAAATGGCTCATAAAAATGGGACGGTCTTATTTATCGCTTTTGATGGAAGTGTAGGATATGATTCAAAAGGAGAATTTAAACAAACACATTGTATTTTACAGAACATCACCGAACGCAAACAGGCAGAGGAAAAGCTGATCAGAAGTGAAAATGAATTAAAAAAAGCACAGCAAATTACTCATATAGGTAGTTGGTATTTAGATCTCGCGACTAATGAGGTTGTGTGGACAGACGAGCTATACAAAATGTATGGCTTTGATCCGGCACTTCCTCCTCCTCCCTACCCCGAACATCAAAAATTGTTTACCCCCGAGAGTTGGGAACTATTATCCAATTCATTGTCTAATACCGCAAACACAGGAATTCCTTATGAACTTGAGCTAAAAACATTAAAAGACGATGGCAGTAGTGGCTGGATGTGGGTGAGGGGTGAAACTGTGACTGATAATGAAGGAAAGACCATTGCTCTTTGGGGTGCTGCTCAGGATATAACCAAGCGAAAAAAGATGGAAGAAGCTTTGCGTAAAAGTGAAGAAAACCTTTCCATTACCCTAAATTCCATTGGCGATGGCGTAATTTCAACCAATTTAAACGGACTGATTGTTCAGATGAACCCAGTTGCCGAAATGTTATGCGGCTGGAAACTAACCGATGCTTTGGGTAAAACCTTACCCGAAGTTTTTAAAATTTTAAATGCTGATACCCGCCAAATTGTTGCCGACCCTGTTAAAAAAGTGTTGGAACATGGAGAATTTGTTGGCCTGGCAAACCATACCTTATTGATTTCAAAAAATGGAACCGAATATCAAATTGCCGATAGTGCAGCTCCAATCAAAAACGCGGAAGGTGAAATTACTGGAGTTGTTCTGGTTTTTTCGGATGTAACGGAGAAATATGCAGCAGAACTGGCATTAAAAGAAAGCGAAGAGCGTTTCAAAGCACTTCATGAAGCATCGTTTGGAGGCATTGCTATTCACGATAAAGGTAAAATTCTGGAATGCAATAAGGGGCTTTCGAATATTACAGGCTATTCGTATGATGAACTTATTGGAATGGACGGTTTATTGCTTATTGCCCCAAATACAAGGGATTTAGTATTAAGTAATATTTTATCGGGTTACGAAAAAGCATATGAAGCCCTTGGGTTGCGCAAAAATGGAGAATTATTTCCTTTGCGGTTAGAAGCCAGAAATATTCCATACAAAGGAAGAAATGTTAGAACAGTTGAATTTAGAGATATCACAGAAAGCAAGCGGGCCGAGATGATAAAACAGGTGCAATATAAAATAGCCAATGCTGTTATTGCGTCAAAAAACCTTAATGAGCTTTTTTATTCCATTAATAATGAGTTAAATAGCATCATTGATGCTAAGAATATTTTTATTGCACTGTATAATGGAGAAACAGGAATGCTGTCTTCTCCACTTTTT
>JAAXVX010000031.1 GCA_013335275.1 Bacteroidales bacterium | reverse complement strand
ATTACTACGGAGCTAAAGAGAGTCTCAGGCAATTTGCTTCCAACGGAGGAAGAGTTGCCATAATTGGATGCGGAGGAGCAGGAAGAGCTGCTGCCATTGCAGCAAGGGATCTCGGCTTTGATGTTATCATTTTGAACCGCGACAAAATAAAGGCAAAAAATTTCGCTGTTAAAAACTCTTTAGAATTTGCCGGAATTGAGCAACTTTCCAAAATCGCCGGCGACGCAAGAATTATAGTAGACACTCTGCCCGTTATAACGAATATTTACGACAGCATATCTCTTAAATCGAAAATTGTTTTTGAGGCAAAATACTCAAAGCCTGCACTTAAGATGAAGTGCATCGAAGATGGTGCTTTTTACGTCCCCGGAGCATTATGGCTTCTTAATCAGGCAGTGCCTTCTTTTCGAATGTTTACAGGCGAAGAACCCAACATAAGTGCCATGGAATTGTTGACGGAAAGTTGCTAAAGTTTTTTATCTTTGTCATAAATAAAAAAGTGCTATTATGTCATTAAATAAAGTGTTGCTCATAGGCAATGTGGGTAAGGATCCCGAGGTGCGACACCTCGAAAACGGATCTATGGTTGCCCGCTTTTCCCTTGCAACTACCGAGAAATTCAAGGACAAAAATGGCGAGTTTCAAGAGCAGACTGAGTGGCATAATGTTGTATGCTGGAGATCTTTGGCAGAAAGAATTGAGAAGTACGTAAAAAAAGGAAGCCAATTATTTATTGAAGGCAAAATCCGCACTGGCAGCTGGGAGGATAAAACAGGCCAGATAAGATATACTGTAGAAATAATTGCCGATAATATCCAGATACTTGGCAAAAAACAGGATTCACCAGGAGCATCACCCGATCGAAACAATATTCAGGATATTGTCCCGCCTGCGGGGGCATCCTCACAGGGTATTGACGATGACGGTGATCTACCATTTTAATTTTAATCATATATGAAAGTTGATGTTGTTTTAGGCCTGCAATGGGGCGACGAGGGGAAAGGTAAGATTGTTGATGTTCTGGCAAAGAACTATCCTGTTGTGGCAAGATTTCAGGGAGGGCCAAATGCAGGTCATTCATTGCTCTTCGATGACAAAAAATTTGTTTTGCACACAATTCCTTCGGGTGTTTTCCGCAAAAATGCAGTTAACATTATCGGAAACGGAGTTGTTATTGACCCTATTATTTTCCGTGAAGAGTGTCTGGAAATTGAGAAAACCGGCGTACCGGTAAGAGAGAGGATTGCAATTTCAAAGAAAGCACACCTCATTCTTCCTACACACAGGATTATTGATGCAGCTTCAGAAGCATCCAAAGGTGCCTCAAAGATAGGATCGACACTAAAGGGAATAGGTCCTACATATATGGATAAGACAGGCAGGAACGGCCTTCGGGTTGGTGATATTCTTGCAGAAAACTTTTTAGAGCGTTTCCACAACCTGAAAAGCAAACACATTACTTTCCTAAAGCAATTTGATTTTGAATACAACGCCGAAGAAAAAGAGACCGAATGGCTTAGTGCCATTGAATTTCTCAAAGGATTCAACCTTGTAGACGGCGAGTATTTTATAAACCATCAGCTGGACGACAATAAAAGAGTTCTTGCAGAGGGCGCACAAGGTTCTATGCTGGATGTAGACTTTGGTTCATACCCTTTTGTTACATCATCAACAACAATTTGTGCCGGCGCTTGTACAGGCCTTGGAATTGCACCTTCACGCATAGGAACTGTTTCCGGCATATTCAAGGCATATTGCACAAGAGTAGGCAGCGGACCCTTCCCTACAGAACTTAACGACAATGTTGGCGAAGAACTTCGCAAGCTTGGTTTTGAATTCGGCGCCACTACCGGCCGCCCGAGAAGAACAGGCTGGCTGGACCTTGTTGCACTTAAATATGCTGTTATGATAAATGGCGTTGAGCAGCTCATAATGATGAAAGCCGATGTCCTTGATACATTCGATACAATTAAGGTTGCAGTTGCATATAAAATGAACGGAGTTGAGACACACCAGATTCCTTTTGACACATTTGCAACGGTTGAGCCTGTCTACAAAGAATTTAAAGGATGGAAACGCGATCTTACAAAAATCACAACCGAGAGCGACCTTCCATTTGAATTTATGACTTATGTCCGTTTTATTGAAAAAGAGGTAGGCGTTCCTATCAATATTATTTCACTGGGACCGGACAGAGAGCAGACTATAATGAGAACCGTATAATACCGGTTTAATTCCCAAATAAAAGAGGCTGTCTGAAAAATATCAGACAGCGTCTTTTTATTGTTGATTATGAACCTGCTACTAAGCGGTTTTCTTCGCTTTATTAGGCACATCAAGCATAAGCTGCGGATTTTTGTCCGAAGACCTTCCCAGAACGAATGATACGATAATAGCAATTATGGACAGACCTATGAAGAAATACTCTGCATTTATGGCACTTTTGAGACTGGCAGTAAAAGGGTCGGTAAAGGCCAGGGTTGTATTTGTTATGATAATTCCAACTACAATCGGAACAACTAGCATACCCATGTTTTGAATCCAGTAAATCAAAGAGTATGCAGTTCCCAGATTTTTGTCCGGAATTATCTTAGGAACCGATGGCCACATTGCTGCAGGAACCAGAGCATAAGCTATCCCGAGAATAGCTATGCCGGCGTAACCAAAAAATTGTGTCCCTGGTGCAAATGCAATAATCAGGTGAGAAATAAGCAGAAGGAAAGAACCCAGAATCATGAAACGACTGGCTTTACCCTTTCGGTCGATAAGTAATCCAAATATTGGAGTAAATATCATTGTCGAGAAAGGTAGAAGTGAAACCATAAGAGAGGCTAAGTCTCCGTCTAAGTCGAACCTTGGAATGATAATGGTTGTTGCAAATCTCCTGAACGAAATGATACATGCATAAAAGAAAACGCAAAGCAGCGAAATGAGAATAAAGTGTTTGTTTCCAAGTATTTTGAAAATATCCGAAAATTTGAATTTATCATCTTTTACTGTCTTGACAGAGTTTCTTTTTGCCTCTTCGGCAGTTTGCCTGTCGTATGCTTTATCAGTCAGCACAAACATGGTCCACAAAAGAACAGCAATCATCATAAGAACCATTGCAACTATTGTAGGTTTGCTTGTTTCGGAAAAAGGAATGTATGCCTGATCTATATTAACAAGCCTTGGCACAATAATAAGAGCTGTAGCGGTACCAAGCCTGGCAAGCGCGAGCTGAAGGCCCATTGCCAGAGCCATCTCTTTTCCTTTAAACCATTTTGCAATTGACCGCGTTACCGCAACCCCTGCAATTTCGCTGCCGAGTCCAAAGAGTGATGCTCCTGCATATGCCAGAGCAAGCGATGGTTTATCAAAAAACCTAAGCATAAATTCGTAGGCTCCGCTTTTCGCAAAACTTTCGGAAATCGCATATATAACTATAAATGAACCTCCCACCATAAGTCCCAGGAATAATGAACCTGTGAAACGGACACCCCATTTGTCAAGAAGCATTCCGCATATAACCAGTCCTCCCCAAACACATAAAAGCGAATAGGCTCCTCCGTAAAAACCATAGTCACTCATGTTCCATCCCAGGTCGAGGATTTGGGGGTTTTTAAAAATGTGGGAAATTGTTGTAAAAATGTCGTCAAAGAAGTATGACGCAAACATTGGGATGGACAACATAAGCAGCACCAGCCAGCGCGCACTTTTAGAGTCTCTCAGTAATTTAATTGCAGAGTTCATATTTATTATTTTTTCTTAATTAAACTACTTAGTCCTTAATGTTTGGCAATTCCAAACCGTATCCTTTCTTCTTGTCCTCTTTCTTGAGCCAGATTCCGAGGAAGAAGGCCAAAACACCAAGAGAAGCAAAAATGAGCATAGGGATTGTATAATTGTATTCCATAGGATTTGTGACACCTTTGTTTGATACAGCAAGAGCCCAGCCAATGAGCATAGGGAAAACCATCAAACCAATATTCTGAATCCAGAAAACAACTGAATATGCAGAACCAAGATATCTGTTCTCAACGAGTTTTGGAACCGATGGCCATAAAGCTGCCGGTACCAGTGAGAAGCTCACACCAAGAATAACGATTGCAGAGTATGCAATGAATTTTGTAAAATATGCAGCAGGAACCAGTGCAAAAATCAAGTGACACGATATCATTAATACTGCACCAATAATAAGCATTGTTGCTCCTTTTCCTTTTTTGTCCAGGTAAAAGCCGAGCAGAGGGGTAAGAACCATTGCTCCAATAGGGAAGAACGAAAATATATCGCTCGCCTCTGTATTGCTTATACTCAACCGGCACTCAAGCATGTTTGCAGCAAATTTCTGGAAAGGGAAAATTGCAGAATAATATAAAACGCATAATCCGGAAACAATAAGAAATGTCTTGCTTGTAAACAGGATTCCGATATCGCTGATTTTGAAAGGCTCTTCAGGTTCGTCTCCTCTCTCTCCAAGCTGTTTTTCCAGTTTTTTATCAAAGAAGAAATATACCGAGAAACTAATAAGACCTATAAACAACAGAATTAAAACAAATAACACCGGTTTGCTAAGGTCTCCGTATGCATCCGCTATCCTTGGTGATATTCTGAATACTGCAAAAACACCCAGACGGGCAATTGCCATTTCAATACCCATTGCAAGAGCCATCTCTTTGCCTTTAAACCACTTTACAATTCCTTTTGAAACTGTGATTCCGGCCATTTCAACACCACAACCAAAAATCATGAACCCAAGAGAAGCAAGTTTTGCCGAAGCAGGGAAAGAAGTCCACCATGAGTTTAACCATGTTTCAATTCCGGTTCCTACAAAAGCAGGACTCACGGCAAAATATTTAATTGATGCACCTATGACCATTATTACTCCCGACAGCAGAGCCGTAGAGCGGACCCCTATTTTGTCAAGGATGACACCTGCAAAAATGAGGAACAGTACAAATACATTCAAAAAATACTCCGAACTGGCAAAGGTGCCATAATTCTCAGGTGTCCAGCCTCTGCTTCCCTCAAGCAAACTTTGCAGGGGAGATAAGACATCAACAAACATGTAAGCAAAGAACATCATCGAAGCCAGGAGGACAAGTACGGTCCATCGAATGGCAGGTCTGTCCTTCAATAATAGCGATTTATTTTCCACAGTTTAAGTTGTTAAAATGGATTAATTTTTTTAGAAAAAGCTTACTAAGTTAGGCCATTTTATTCAATCCGCAAAATATTTATTAAATTCTGCCAACTTGGAAATATGTTGTATATTGCCTCGTTTTTAAATGATCTTATTCAACAAACCGGACGGTTTATTGTTATAATAAAGAAATTGAAAAGGAATGAGGTATTTGGATAAAATTAACTCACCTGATGATCTTAAACGGCTGCCAAAAGATAAATTACCAGAGGTCTGTAAAGAGCTCAGAGAGTTTATTATTTCTGCGTGTGCCGAAAATCCGGGTCATATTGGAGCCAGTCTTGGAACTGTAGAACTTACAGTTGCTCTTCACTACCTATATAATACACCAACAGATAAAATAATATGGGACGTGGGCCATCAGGCCTACGCGCATAAAATTCTGACGGGCCGCCGTGATTCCTTTGTAAATAACAGAAAATACAAAGGCATAAGCGGGTTCCCTAAAATGAGTGAGTCGCCATACGACTCTTTTGGCGTTGGACACTCGTCAACATCTATCTCGGCTGCACTTGGCATGGCTGTTGCTGCGAAAAGGGCCGGCAGTGACGAGCAGGTTGTCGCCATCATTGGAGACGGCGCTCTCACCGGAGGACTTGCATACGAAGGGCTAAACAATGCAGGTGTGCTTAAAACAGACATACTTGTCATTTTAAACGACAATCAGATTTCAATTGATGCAAGCGTGGGAGCATTGCACAACTATATGCTCAAATTTGTAACCTCCCACTTTTACAATAAAACAAAGAAACGAATCTGGAATATTATTGGCTCGGAGTCTATTCGCAAGCTCTTCCACAAATTCCTTTTCAGCACTAAAATGGCCTTTTTTAAAAACGGGTCTATTTTTGAATCGCTTGGATTCCGGTATTTCGGCGTTATTGACGGTCATAATTTAAATCAGCTTACCGAGACAATTCTCCAGTTAAAAAAGATTAAGGGTCCAAAAATTCTCCATATAGTAACAAAGAAGGGAAAAGGATATAAACCGGCGGAAGACGACCAGGTTATATGGCACTCCCCCGGCACTTTCGATAAAGTCACCGGAATAAGAAAAACCAACGGGACACCTTCCATTTCAAAATATCAGGATGTATTTGGCGAGACACTTCTTGAGCTTGCAAAATTAAATCCTAAAATTATGGGCATCACTCCGGCAATGCCAAGCGGATGCTCAATGAATATATTAATGCAGGAGATGCCGGACAGGGCTTTTGACGTGGGTATTGCAGAAATGCATGCCGTTACATTTGCTGCTGGCCTTGCTGCAAGAGGGCTTCTACCCTTCTGCAACATTTATTCGAGTTTCATGCAGAGAGCCTATGACGGTATAATACATGACGTTGCCACTCAAAATCTTAAAGTAGTCTTTTGCCTGGACAGAGGCGGGCTTGTTGGAGAAGACGGTGCCACTCACCATGGTGCTTATGACTTTTCTTATATGAGATGCGTGCCCAATCTGGCAATTGCAGCGCCTATCAACGAGCTGGAACTTAGAAATATGATGTATTCAGCGCAACTTCCCGAATATGGAGCTATATCTATAAGGTATCCCAGAGGAAACGGAGTTGGATTGAAGTGGAGGGGTGTAGCATTTGAAAAAATTGAGCAGGGAAAGGCGCAGTTGCTAAATGACGGGGAAGGGATAGCTATCCTGAGCATAGGCACGGCAGGAAATAATGCAGCTGCGGCTGTGGAAAAAGCAAAGGAGTCGGGAGTTTCTGCAATGCATTACAACATGCGTTTTTTAAAGCCACTGGATGTAGAGGCAATTGACAATGCTGCCGCAAAATGTAAAACAATTATTACAGTTGAGGATGCTTCTGCAATTGGAGGTCTGTTTTCGGCTGTATGTGAATATGTTGCATCCGGCTCACTTTCCGTGAAAGTGATTAATTTGGGTATCCCCGACAAATTTGTAGAACAGGGTTCTGTTTCTGAATTGCAGGCAGAGTGCGGTTACGATTTTGAAGGAATTCTAAAAACAATAATGGATGTCGCACAAAGAGGAGCATAAGAAGAGAGTTGTACACTTTGACAGTAAAACACATGAGGAGAACCACCATGCTGTAAAAGCGCCAAAGTACTCTCTCATCAAAGGTGTGAAATATCACAAACACCTGCCGCAGCGCGACGAGAGAAGCTTAAAGCTGGACTCTGTTCTCACGCACCCTGTATGGGGTCTTCTCATATTCATATTTATTATCTGGTTTATGTTCTTTGCCACGTTCCGTCTGGGGGCATATCCTCAGGCAGGTATCGAGTGGCTCATGGATCAGGCGGCAATACTCATACATAACAACATGTCTCAGGGATGGCTCAACGATTTTCTGAGTCAGGGAGTAATAATGGGTGTTGGGAGTGTGCTTGCCTTTCTTCCAAATATACTAATTCTGTTTTTCTTCCTCTCCCTTTTGCAGGAAACCGAGTACCTTCCGAGGGCGGCAACAATCATGGATAAGTATATGCACCGGATAGGGCTGCATGGCAGTTCTTTTATCCCTCTGCTTATGGGATTCGGTTGCAATGTGCCTGCAATAATGGCGACGAGAACAATTGAACGGAAATCGGACCGGATCATTACGATGCTCATGATACCTTATATACCATGCAGCGCAAGAATACCTACCTTCCTTCTCTTTTCCGGAATATTTTTCCCCGAAAATCAGGTTATGGTATTGAGTCTCCTCTACTTTGGAGGGATATTGACCGGTGTACTCATGGCTATCCTTTTCAAAAAAATCTTTTTCAACTTTGGAATTAAAGATTACGATATTCCTCTCCCGGCATATAAGAACCCGTCTTTGATACATTCTCTTAAAAACATGTGGGATGCATCAAAGCAATATCTCCAGAAGATAGGAACGGTAGTTCTTCTTGCCGTGATAATCGTGTGGGCACTTGACTATTTCCCGTTAAAGGGAAAAGAAAATCCCGGACAAATAAGGGAATCATACCTTGCCAGTTTTGGTAAAGCAATTGAACCGGCAATGAAACCGCTTGGATTTGACTGGAAAATGACCGTCAGCCTTGTAACCGGAATCACTGCAAAAGAGTTTATTATAAGCACATTGGGCGTTGTTTATCAGGCCGATGACAACAGACATCCCAACGCAGAGCCAAACACATCACTAATGGCCAGAATAAGGGCAGAAGAGGTGTTCAATAAGGCAAATGCTCTGTCTTTTATGATATTTGCGCTTCTTTACATGCCTTGTGTTGCCACGGCATATACGATAAGAAAGGAATCCGGGAGTTGGAAATGGGCTATTTTATCAATTGTAAGTACAATTGCAGTTGCCTGGATAGCAGGATTTTTCGCATACAGGGCAGGCCTGTTGTTGTTCTTGTAATATTGATTTTGTTATGGGCCACAATTATTTTCTAATTTTTTTTGGAGTTTAATCAAAAACCTATATCTTTGCAGTCCCCTAATTGAAAAGGGGGAAGAGCATTTAATGCCGATGTAGCTCAGTTGGCCAGAGCAGCTGATTTGTAATCAGCTGGTCGGGGGTTCGAATCCCTCCATCGGCTCTAAGTTTTTTGAAGAATTGTAAAAATGGGGAGATACCAAAGTGGCCAACTGGGGCAGACTGTAAATCTGCTGGCTTACGCCTTCGTAGGTTCGAATCCTGCTCTCCCCACTTTTTGTTATTTGCGGAAGTAGCTCAGTCGGTAGAGCATCAGCCTTCCAAGCTGAGGGTCGCGGGTTCGAACCTCGTCTTCCGCTCATAGTAAGCCAGTGTAGCTCAGAGGTAGAGCGCTTCCTTGGTAAGGAAGAGGTCATGGGTTCAATTCCCATCACCGGCTCTACAAGTGTGTAAAAAATTCATTAATATTAAATTTAATTATCATGGCAAAAGAAACTTACAAAAGGGACAAGCCACACGTAAACATTGGAACCATCGGTCACGTTGACCACGGTAAAACCACACTGACTGCTGCAATCACAATGGTGCTTGCCAGAAAAGGTCTGTCTGAAATACGTTCATTCGACTCAATCGACAACGCTCCTGAAGAAAAAGAGCGTGGTATCACTATTAACACCGCACACATTGAGTATTCAACTGAAGCACGTCACTATGCTCACGTTGACTGCCCGGGTCACGCTGACTACGTTAAGAACATGGTTACAGGTGCTGCCCAGATGGACGGTGCAATTCTCGTTGTTGCTGCAACAGACGGTCCTATGCCTCAAACACGTGAGCACATTCTTCTTGCTCGCCAGGTAAACGTTCCCAGAATTGTAGTATTCTTAAACAAAGTTGATATCGTTGACGATCCGGAAATGATTGACCTTGTTGAGATGGAAGTTCGTGAACTTCTAAGTTTCTATAAATATGATGGCGATAACGCTCCTGTTATCCGCGGTTCTGCACTTGGTGCTTTGAACGGTGACCCTCAGTGGGAAGATAAAGTTATGGAGCTTATGAATGCTGTTGACACATTCGTTCCAATTCCTCCTCGTGAAAACGAAAAACCATTCCTTATGCCGGTTGAAGACGTGTTCTCAATCACAGGACGTGGTACAGTTGCTACAGGTCGTATCGAAACAGGTGTTATCAAAACCGGTGAAGAAATTCAGGTTATCGGTCTTGGCGAAGAGCCAAAGAAATCTGTTGTTACAGGTGTTGAAATGTTCCGCAAGATTCTTGACAGAGGTGAAGCCGGCGACAACGTAGGTCTTCTTCTTCGCGGTATCGACAAAAAAGATATCAAACGTGGCCAGGTTATTGCTAAACCAGGTACTATAACTCCTCACAAGAAGTTTAAAGCAGAAATTTATGTATTGAAGAAAGAGGAAGGCGGACGTCACACTCCATTCCACGATAAATATCGTCCTCAATTCTTCATCCGTACACTTGACATTACAGGAGAAATCTTCCTTCCGGAAGGAACTAAGATGGTTATGCCTGGTGATAACGTTACAATTACAGTTGAACTCATCTACCCTGTAGCTATCAACCAAGGTCTTCGCTTTGCAATCCGCGAAGGTGGCCGTACAGTTGGTGCAGGTCAGGTAACTGAGATTCTCGACTAATTACCTTATAAGTTAGTCGCTCAAAAGGCGGCTAACTTAATATACAGGGGCATAGTTCAAGGGTAGAATAGCGGTCTCCAAAACCGTTGATGGGCG
>JAAXVX010000274.1 GCA_013335275.1 Bacteroidales bacterium | reverse complement strand
CCGGCGAGTACCACTCAGCCTTTAAGGGGCGGGGTATGGCCTTTAGCGAGGTGAGGGAATATCAGTTTGGCGACGATGTGAGAAGCATGGACTGGAATGTTACTGCAAGGCTCAATGCTCCGTATATAAAGGTTTTTGAAGAGGAGCGGGAGCTCACGGTTATGCTTCTTGTAGACATGAGCGGTTCGAGGCTTTTTGGAACAACCGTCAAGACCAAGCGGGATCTTATCACCGAGATAGCAGCAGTTCTGTCATTTTCGGCATCGGCAAACAACGATAAGGTAGGAGCGCTTTTCTTCAGTTCAAAGGTCGAAAAGTTTATTCCGCCAAAGAAGGGAAGGAGCCATTTGCTGAGAATCATACGCGAACTGCTTGAGTTTGAACCGCAGGAGAAGGGTACAGACATTGGCGAGGCCCTTCGTTATCTTACAAATGCAATAAAGAGAAGGTGCACAGCCTTTCTGCTTTCGGATATGATTGATGTGGACAGCTCTCTTAAGCCAAGATTTGAAGAGGCTCTTAAGATAGCGGTAAACAGGCATGAAATTGCAGTAATATCTGTATATGACCCCGGAGAGCGTGTATTGCCGGATGTGGGGCTCATAAAAATTGCAGATGCCGAGAGCGGGCGTGAGGATTGGGTGGATACATCAAGCAAATCGGTGAGAGAGTACTTTAATAGCTGGAACAGGGATGTAAACGCATCTGTCCAGCAAACGCTCCGCCGGTATAAGGTAGATTCGGTATCCATTTCAACAAACGAAGATTTCGTTAAGGGGCTCGTGGCACTATTTAAAAATAGGTAACTGATATGAATGTAAGAGATACTTTACTAATAGGCGATCAGGTTACACTGAGTTTTAAAACGACAGTTCCAAAAGGGGCAAAATTTACATTCCCGACGCCTGAAAATCCGATTACTCAGGGAGTGGAACTTGTAGGAGTTCCATATTTCGATACACTTTCCAACCGCGACGGAGTTATGGAGATTCAAACCAATCTCACAGTAACATCGTTCGACAGCGGCTCTTATGTGCTTCCTCCGCTGGAAGCCTATCTGCACAAGCTGGACGGCTCAATAGACACCGTCACTTTTAATGGCGGAAACCTCGTGGTTAACACAATCCAGATTGATACGACATCATTTAAGCCATACGACATAAAGGGGCAAATGACACAACCCTATACCGTAAAGGAGTTTCTGCCATGGGCAGGAGGTCTGGTGCTGCTTGCTGTTCTCGTATATCTTTTGGTGAGGATGATAAAGAACATCAGGGCAAAACGCTCTCTTTTCGGAAGAGAAGTTGTTGCAGACCCTCCACATATTGTTGCTTTGCGCAGCCTTGAAAAAATACGTGGAGAGAAGTTGTGGCAAAGCGGTCAGGAGAAGCTCTACTATACCGAGATTACCGATACTCTCAGGGAATACCTTGAGGCCCGTTTCGGGATTCAGGCAATGGAGAGAACTTCCGGAGAAATATTAGAGGTTTTGGCCAATGAGAAAATTGAACCGAAGGAGTTTAAGGATCTGAAAGAACTTCTCGGGCTTTCCGATCTGGTGAAGTTCGCAAAATACACTGCCAATGTGCAGGAGAACGAAAATGCCATTCCTGTGGCAGTAAGATTTATTAACTCTACCTATCAGCAGGAGCTGGAGGAGGAAAAGGAGAAGGAGGGATAATATGTTTTTTGAATATCCGAGTTTGATTTTTCTTGAGCTTCTGCTCATTCCGGTTATTGCTCTTTATGTATGGAGAGAGTTGCATACCGGCGCGCCGTCGATGAGGGTTGCCTCTATGGGTCCGTGGACCGGGAAAGGCGGCAGGTTCAAAAAATATGCGCGCCACCTGCCTTTCATTTTCCGTGTAATAACAATTGCTGCCATAATTATTGCAATTGCCCGCCCAAGGTCTTCGGAAGATTTTGAAAAGGTAAATACAGAAGGTATAGACATTGTCCTTACCCTGGACGTTTCTACCAGTATGCTTGCCCGCGACTTTAAACCGGACAGGATAAGTGCTGCAAAAGATATAGCCATAGAATTCATTGCCCAGCGCCCTTCGGACAGGATGGGAGTTGTAGTGTTTGCAGGCGAGAGTTTTACTCAGTGCCCGCTCACCACAGACAGGGCCACCCTGATTAATCTTCTTAAAGAGATTGAAACCGGACTCATCGAGGATGGTACTGCAATAGGGAACGGCCTGGCCACGGCAGTGGCCCGCCTGAAAGATTCTCCGGCCAAGAGCAGGGTGATAATCCTTTTGACCGACGGTGTGAACAACCGTGGAGAAATCGCTCCGCAAATGGCAGCAGAAATTGCCAAAACTTTTGGAATAAGAGTTTACACGATTGGAGTGGGAGCGATGGGAATGGCACCTTATCCTGTAATGACTCCGTTTGGAGTGGACATTCAGCAGGTGAAGGTGGAAATTGACGAGCCTTTGTTGCAGCAGATTGCTACGGAAACAGGAGGAAAATACTTCCGTGCTACCGACAATACTAAGCTTCTTGAAATTTACGGCGAAATAAACAAGATGGAAAAGAGCCGGACCACAGTAGACTCTTTCCCAATATATAAGGAACTCTTTATGAGGTTTGCCCTTATTGCACTTGTTGCATTTGCGCTTGAGATACTATTCAGACTGTTTGTTATAAAAAGAATACCGTAAAGAGATATGATACAATTTGCACAAATAGAGTATTTGCTTCTCATTCTGGTTATACCCTTCCTCTTTCTATTCCATGCGCTTTACCGCAGGACAAGGAGAAAGAGACTGGCAAAAATAGGTGATCCGGCT
>JAAXVX010000030.1 GCA_013335275.1 Bacteroidales bacterium | reverse complement strand
CTTCCATCGTGGTTTTTTCGCCTTGAGAACCTTCCATTATGAGTTTGGTGGTCTCTTCATCAAGAGACTCTACCCCGCGAAGCTTTCTTTGAATTGCTTTAGTTCTTGTACCCACAAGTTTGTCAATATCATCCAGACCTCCCTGAATATTCTTCTGTGCTTTATTGAGAAGCCCGCCGAATATATCAAACTCCCTTTTAACAGCTCCCAGTATTGTCCATACTTCGCTGCTCCGCTTTTCAATTGCAAGAGTGCGGAATCCCATATGCAGAGAATTGAGTATTGCCGCAAATGTGGTTGGACCGGTTATGAGCACCTTGTATTTCTGCTGAATCTCCTCAAGTAAAGAGGCTTTGCGCACAACTTCTGCAAAAATACCCTCAAAAGGCAGAAACATTATTGCAAAATCCGTTGTATAAGGCGGGTCTATATATTTATCGCATATGTCTTTTGCCATGCTCTTAATGGCATTTTCCAGAATCTTCTGCTCCTTGTCTATTTTAATTATATCTCCGGTATCATAGGCATTCTGAAGAGATTCATAATACTCCTTTGGAAACTTTGCATCAATAGGAAGCCAGATGTATTTGTTTTGTTCATCTTTCCCTGGAAGCTTAATTGCAAATTCCACAAAATCTTTACCATTGTGTTTTGTCTTTACATTGGATTCATACTGTTCAGGAGCAAGTATCTGCTCAAGGAGCATTGAAAGCTGAACCTCCCCTATTCCACCCCTCATCTTCACATTGCTTAATACCCGCTTTAACCCGCCAACATCCTGTGCAAGGGTTTGCATTTCGCCCAGCCCTCTTTGAACCTCCATCAGTTGTTTCCCAACTGTTTCAAAACTTTGCCCAAGTCTGTCGCTAAGTGTTTTTTCAAGCTTCTCCGCAACTGTGACTCTTATCTGCTCAAGTTTTTCTTCGGTATTCTTAATCATCTCGCTCTGCCGGTTTTCTATTTGTGAGAGTTTTTCCCGCTGAAGTTCTGAGAGAAGCGCAAGGCTTTTATCCGAGGACTCCTGAAATGCCTTCATATTCAATGTTATTTGAGCAGAAAACTCCTTTAGAGAGTCCGATAGCTCACCTCTGTTCTCTTTACCTATGTTTTGAATCTCCGACGTTAGAAACCTCATATCATCCTTGAATGCAGTTTCTACTCTTCTCAGGTTTTCGGAAAAGGATGCAAACTTCATAATCAAAAAGATCAAAAGGATAATAATCAGAAGGGTTGCGAGTAATATTACAAGGGTGTTCATAGCTTAAATTGAGATTGTTGATAAAATACTTATCACTATTACAAATTAATGAAAAAAGGGTTATATTTGCAATAGTAAAAGCATATACTATCAAATATGATACTTAACAAACAGGTGGGTGTATTTCTAAATCTGGTCCATTGCAAATTTAAGCAATACATGAATTCCATTTTCCAGAAACACGGTTTTAATCTTACACCTGAACAATTCCTTGTCATGGATACTCTCTGGGACGAAGGAGTTTTATCTCAGCAAAAAATTGCAGATATTATTTTCAAAGATAAGAATTCCGTAACGAAACTCATTGATGCTCTTGAAAAGAAAGGACTGGTAAACAGAATTTCTGACAAGTCGGATCGCCGGTTAAACCAGATTCACATTACGGAAAGGGCAATAATAATAAAGGAAGAAATAACAAAGATTGCCTTGGAATCGACCGATGGAATAATCCGGGATATCCCAAAGGAAGAGTTACTGATATTTATCAATGTTCTCAACAAGATGGCAAAAAACATCGATTCGCTTGAGAAAAAATGAGAATTAAATAATGGGAATGCTTTACGACAGGCTGATGGAGGACTACCGCTTTAAAGAGGGTCTCAATGCCTGTATAAACTGTGGTACCTGCACGGCTATCTGCCCTGCTGCCGAATTTTACAAATATGATCCCAGAATCATAACTGATACAGTTCAGTCAAAAGACGAAGACGAAATTGAGAAACTGCTAAGGAGTGAAACTATTTGGTATTGCGGACAATGTATGTCCTGCATTACAAGATGTCCCAGAAAGAATGGCCCGGGGCTTATTATTCAGGCATTAAGAAATCTCTCCCAGGAACTAGGATACTTCATTGATTCTGAAAAAGGACGACAGCAATTAGTTCTAAACAGAGCTTTGTGCGGCAATATCCTTAACTATGGATATTGCGTGTATCCAAGAACTTTTCATTATTCCGACCATCCGGAAAACGGACCTGTTGGAAAATGGATTGAAGATAATCTTGATGCCGTTCATAAAAGAGTCGGCTCAAATCTTGATGGAGAGGGACCGGGAATTCTGAGAAAAATTCCTCAAAGCGATTTAGATGAACTCAAAAGAATATTTGATGTAACCGGAGCAACAGAGCGTATGGAAAAAATCGAAACAATTTCAAAAAAACGAGCCAAAGAACTGGGGTTGAGTGACGAGGAATATTGCAGACAAATATTTACGATAAACTCAGAAGAACATTACATTTAAGAAATTATGATTGTAGAAGGGAAAAAGAAAATCTGGAGTGAATACCAAAAGGATATACCGGATGATCATTATTTTTATGTAAGAAGCTGTATACGCCAGAACTTCTTTCCTGCTTCAGAAAAAGTATTTTTAGATATCGTCAGAGACAGACTGGGACTTGACTTTTTTGAAACACCTCACCATACAACCTGTGGAGGTATTGCATATCACAGTGACTCAATCCCTCAGGAAACATTAATGACAATTGTGGCACGCCAGTTTGCGCTGATGACCGAAGCCGGATATGAAAATTATGTTTGCTCCTGTATTACCTCTTTTGGAATATATAACGAAATAATCAATACATGGTTTCACTATCCTGAATTGGAAGCTAAAATAAGGGAGCTTCTGTGGGAAGCATCAAAAAGAGAATTTAAAATACCCAAAAGCGTTGTTCATGCCAGTGATGTAATTTATAAACTGAGAAATAAGATACTTGAAAGCGGGAAATACCGGCTGGTGAACAAGACTACAGGAGAACCGCTCAGAGTTGTTGAACATATTGGCTGTCACTATTCTAAAATGTTTCCTTCAAAGGGTGTTGGTGGTGCTGAATATCCGTATGTTCTTACAGGGATGGCAGAAGCGTGGGGAGGAACTGTAATTGATTACCCGGAGAGAAGGCACTGCTGCGGTTTCGGGTTCAGGCAATATCTTGTCCAGGCGAACAGAGGTTACTCATTATCGAATACCCACAAGAAATTTGAATCCATGGCTCCTTTCAAGCCTGATATGATAATCACAAACTGCCCTGGATGTCCTTATTTTCTGGATCGCTGGCAATATGTAATTGAGGAGCTTGAAGGAAAGACATATGGTGCGGACTCAAAAGGAATTCCCGTATTTACTTATGAAGAGGTTGCCGGTCTTGTTCTTGGGTACGACCCGTGGGACCTCGGTTTACAAATGCACCAGACTGCAGTTGAACCGCTGCTGGATAAGATCGGGATTACATACAACAAAGAGGATAAATACAAAATATGACAGACAGGGTATTAATAATCGGAGGCGGGCCTGCCGGGCTCGAAGCAGCAAATCAGCTGAACCTCCTTGGCTATAAGCCTGTAATTGTTGAGAAAGACGATACACTGGGTGGACATCTTGCCAAATGGGACAGGCTTTTCCCCGAAGGAGAGAGTGCCGAAACAGTATTGTATAAATTAATCAAGCCGGTAGAACACACTCCGGTATATCTTAATACTATTGTCGAGAAAGCGGATAAAGAGGGGAACAATTTCCGTGTTAAGCTTTCCGGAGGAAAAGAAGAGATTGTTTCTGCAATTTTAGTATGCGCAGGATTTTCACTTTTCCCTGCAGAAAAAAAAGAGGAATACGGCTATGGTATTTACAATGGTGTAATCACAAGTTCCGATTTGGAAAAATGGTTTAAAACAGGGAAAGGAGTAAATATTAATAATCCTTCTAAAGTAGGTTTTGTCCACTGCGTAGGATCGAGAGATGAGAAAATCTGCAACAGACAGTGTTCAAAAGTGTGTTGCGTGACAGCTGTTAAACAGGCATGTGAAATCAGGGAGAAGTTTCCGGATTCAGAAGTGTTCTGTTTCTATATGGATTTGAGAATGTTTGGAAGAAAGTACGAGGATCTCTATCTGAAAGCACAAAATAAATACAGGGTAAGATTTATAAGAGGCAGAGTTTCTGAAGTATCGGAAGATTTTACCGGCAAAGTTGTAATTAAGGCAGAGGATACACTTTCGTCCAAACCATTAAAAGTGTCACTTGACCTTCTCGTCCTGATGACCGGAATGATAAGCAATAATTCTATTGGGGAAATTTCCGGAATTCTTTCTTTAAACAGGGCAGAAGATGGATTTATTGAGCCCTCTGATTCTATAACAAAGATGTATGACAGCGGGAAAGAGGGTATTTTTCTGGCAGGTGCAGTCACCGGCCCAAAAACTATTCCCGAAACATTAAGCGAAGCCAGGGCTTCTGCTCTTGCTATCCACAATTACCTTTCAAACAAAGCCCTCCAATGAACCGCTTCGGATACCGGCTTTCACCCAGTTCCCAGATTGATCTGGATGTTTCGGACAACTCGCTTTTCAGGGAAATTCTTGCCGGCGAACCGGGTATTTCAACTTGCATAGCTTGTGGTTCTTGTGTCGCTTCCTGCAGTGCAGGAGTTTTCGACAAAATCAGCTTTCGAAAGGCATTGCATCTGCTGGAAGTAGGAATGGATACAGAAGCCGTTGCTCTTCTGGAAGGTTGTATGATGTGCGGAAAATGTACTCTTGTATGTCCGCGCGGCATTAACACAAGACACGCAATAGTTTTGATTAAAAGAAAATTAAATAAAGGGTAATATGAGAGAGCGTATAGTTTTTGCATTTGACCCATTTGTCATCCCGTTTACTCTGGGAATGGTTTTTATTATTCTCTACCTTTCAGTGGGAGGATTTAAAATTATTGCAAAGCTTTCGGCAGAAGAAAAAATGAAACTGCTTAAACACACATTCTCCTTTGCAATTTTTAAAACTTTCCGGGACATAATTGTCGATTGTCTTTTGCACCTTAAGATTTTCAAAAGAAACATAAGGCTTGGCTATATGCATGCAAGCATTGCCTTTGGATGGTTCATGCTCATATTCATTGGCCATATTGAGGTTATGCTTTATACCCCTCAAAGGTTAGGAGTTCTCTACTATCCTGTTTTCTTCCGGTATTTTGTAATGAAAACTCACGAAACCCTGAGAGGAGATTTTTTCTTTTTCCTTATGGACCTGTTTCTTTTAATAGTTCTTTCGGGTGTGGGAATTGCCATTTATAAAAGATTCCGCTCTGCCATTGTAGGTATGAAGAGAACAACCAAACTAAGAACCGGTGATAAGATTGCATTATATTCGCTTTGGCTCATATTTCCCCTTAGGCTCTTTGCCGAAAGTTTTACTGCCGGAATAAGCGGCGGAAGTTTTTTAACAATAACAATCAACAGAGTATTCAATACATTTGCAACAAATGAAAGTCTCATCCAGCCTGTATGGTGGGCATACTCACTCACTCTGGGAGCATTTTTGTTTGCCCTCCCATTTTCCAGATACATGCATATTCCTACAGAAATATTTCTTATCTGGATGAGAAACTCAGGTATCAGGGCAACATCTTCAAGAGATGGCTATGCCGAAAGTGAAATATATTCCTGCTCAAGCTGCGGTATTTGTATTGATGCATGCCCTATGGCAGTAAAAAGTGAAAATTCAAAGTTTACTTCGGTATATTACCTGAGATTGATGCGCCGCAGGTTGCCGGGTTCAATGAATCATGCAGACAAATGCCTTATGTGCGGGAGATGCGTTGAGATGTGTCCGGTAGAAATAGACAGCTGCAAACTTAAAGTATTAAAAAGAGAAGAGGAAATTTCCGAAAAGAGACTCCGAATGGCATATCTGTCAGAAATTCACACAAATGTAAATAAATCAGATGTTCTTTACTATGCAGGTTGCATGACCCATCTAACTCCTGTTATTTACAACTCTCTTTTTAAAATTCTGCAAAAATCCGGTACACAGTTTTCATTTATGGACAAAGACGGTTCAATTTGCTGTGGAAGGCCTTTAATGCTTTCGGGAGACACATATTCTGCGAAAGAGCTTATTGAAAAAAACAGGCAGACAATTATCAATTCCGGAGCTAAAACTCTTTTGCTCTCCTGCCCTATTTGCTACAAGGTTTTCAGGGAAGAATATGATTTGCCCGGAATTGAAGTTGTCCATCATACAGAATATATAAACCGCCTCCTTAATGAAGGGAAAATAGCAATAAACAAATCCGGCAAGAGCTTCGTTTTTCACGACCCTTGCGACCTTGGGAGAGGTTCCGGAATTTTTGAACAGCCCAGAGAGATTTTAATGAAGGCCGGAGAATTAAGATTTGCTTCGGAAGAGAGGGGAAAGAGCCATTGCTGCGGAGGAAGTCTTGGCAGTCTTTCGCTTGATAAAGAGGAACGTAACGGGATTACAAAAGCAGCTCTTGCCACTCTTTTTGAGAACAATCCGGATGAATTGGTAACTGCCTGTCCGTTGTGTTATAAAAGCTTTAAAAACATTAACGGCAAACCTACTGCAGATATTGCACAGATTGTTGCAGAGCAGATGGTATAAAAGATAATAATAGTATTGCAGGACAATTCGAAAATAGATATTTTTGTACTATATGACAAAATATAAATTACAAAACATCGCTACCGGCGATATTTTTGACGACACAGGATGGCTGCTTTCAGACCCTAATTACAGCAAACCATCATTGATAAGAGCGGTTTATAATAATAAGCAACTCAATCTGAAAGACGATTCCCATGGTTTCTATAAATTTTCGGACTGGCTGCCTATCAGCAGACAACTTGCAAATTCCTCATTTCCTGTTACATATAAAAGTGAAAAATTAGCTAAAGTGCTGGATCTGGAAAACCTGTATATAACTTTTAGCGGTTACTGGCCGGAAATTGGAGCAAAGATGGATACATGTTCTTTTAAAGAGACTGAGGCATATTCTGTTTGCGCAAGATTAAAACCGGAACAGAAGGGAGTCATTGTTGTAGCTTCTGCAGGAAATACTTCGCGGGCTTTTGCTAAAGTCTGTTCAGAAAACAATATTCCTCTTTTGATTGTCGTTCCTGAGGACAATTTGGATGCTCTGTGGTTTGACACTCCAATAAACAATTGTGTAAAACTGATATCAACACCAACAGGTTCCGATTATTACGACGCAATTGACCTTGCAAACAAAATTTGTTTGTCCGGAATGTTCTTTGAAGAAGGCGGTGCAAAAAATGTAGCGAGAAGAGATGGAATGGGAACAACAGTTCTGTCTGCAGCAACAACAATCGGACGTATTCCGGACTATTACTTTCAGGCGATAGGAAGCGGGACAGGTACTATTGCAGCATGGGAGGCCAATTTGAGGCTGATTGAAGACGGAAGATACGGGAACCATAAAATGACACTCGTGCCTTCTCAGAATATCCCGTTTACCCCTATGTATGATGCATGGAAAGTCTCCAGCCGCGACCTCCTTCCTGCAGATGAAGACGAATCAAGACAAAAAGCATTGCTCATTGCGGCAAAAGTTCTATCAAACCGAAGACCTCCCTACTCTGTTCCCGGAGGTTTGTTTGATGCCTTGTCTGATACGAACGGAGATATAGAAATTGCAGACAACGGAGAACTGGAGAAAGCCTGTACTCTGTTTGAACAAACAGAAGGAATTGATATACACCCTGCTGCGGGAATAGCTCTCTCCGGCATGATTAAAAGTATAAATTCCGGTAAAGTAGAACGTGAAAAGATTTTAATGCTCAATATTACCGGTGGAGGAGAAAAGAGGTTTCGTTCGGAAAATAAACTTTATTACCTTAAGCCAGACGCTATAATAAGCAGTCAATCTGACACTAAAGAGATTATCAAAAAGGCTGAGGAATTGTTTAAGTTGATTGGGTAGATTATAATTGTTACTTTTGCGCCCTCAATCAAAAGTTTATATAATGGATTTTCAGATATCTTCGGTCTTTCGGCCAAAATTTTTCGGCCTTTTCAGAAAAGACAGCGGCTATAACAAGAAAAAATTCACATCCGATCTTATTGCCGGAATTATTGTAGGAATAATAGCCCTGCCACTTGCCATTGCATTTGGTATAGCATCCGGAGTGACTCCGCAGCAAGGCCTGATAACAGCAATTGTTGCAGGTTTGCTGACTTCACTTTTTGGAGGGTCCAACTTTCTGATAGGAGGACCAACCGGAGCATTCATTGTAATTGTTTTTGGAATTGTATCCGAGTACGGTATGTCCGGGCTAATAATAGCAACAGTACTTGCCGGAATAATGCTTGTGGCAATGGGAGTTTTCAAACTCGGCAATATCATCCGGTTTATCCCCTATCCTATTGTTGTTGGTTTTACCAGTGGAATTGCTCTTGTTATCTTCTCAACACAAATAAAGGACTTATTAGGTCTCACAATAACTGAAGTCCCTTCTGAGTTTATTCCTAAATGGATAAGCTATTTTCAGAACATATCAACTATTAATTTCTGGGAAGCTGCCCTTGGATTATTTTGCCTGTTCATAATAATATTCTGGCCAAAAATTACGACCAAAGTTCCGGGCTCCCTTATTGCAATTATATTCGGAACCATAGCTGCTCTTATTCTTTCCCGCTATATGGGTATTGAATTTGCCACTATCGGCAGTAAATTTCCC
Organism: Bacteroidales bacterium; assembly: GCA_013335275.1. GTDB lineage: Bacteria > Bacteroidota > Bacteroidia > Bacteroidales > UBA932 > Bact-08. Next base: position 1,600 of record JAAXVX010000030.1, on the reverse strand, counting down.
GAACTTGCCGGAGGAATACCGCTTCCAAAACCAGTAACTCCAAAAATTGATTTTGAGGCAATTAAGCTGCTTTTTCAGCCAGCTATTACAATCGCATTGCTTTGCGCAATTGAGTCCTTACTATCGGCAATGGTCGCAGACGGGGTTACCGGGAAAAAACACGACTCAAACACAGAACTTATAGGCCAGGGAATAGCAAATATCGTTACACCTTTTTTTGGAGGTATTCCGGCTACCGGTGCTATTGCCAGAACTATGGCAAATATTAATAATGGCGGAAAGACTCCCGTTGCCGGTATCATTCACGCAATTGTCCTGATAATTATATTTTTGTTTTTAATGCCATATGCGGTATATATACCGCTATCGTGTCTTGCCGCTATTCTGATAATTGTTGCCTACAATATGAGTGAATGGAGAACATTCAAATATCTGATGAAAGGGCACAGAGCCGATGTTGCTGTTTTGCTGCTTACATTCTTTCTGACAGTAATTGTCGATTTAACTGTTGCCATTGAGGTTGGTGTAGTACTTGCCATTATTCTGTTTGTAAAACGAGTTTCAGAGACATCTACCATCACAGTCATAGGGCAACCATTTTTATCGGGAACGGAAAACGATGAAAATACCAGTGATATTGAAATTCTGGATATTCCCAAGGGAGTTGAAGTCTACGAAATTGACGGTCCTTTCTTTTTCGGGCTCGCAAACAAGCTGGACGAACTGGATGTTACATCACACCATATATTGAAAGTTAGGGTTATACGAATGAGGAAGGTACCTTTTATGGATTCTACCGGACTTAATAACCTCCGAAATTTATGGAAAAGATCCAGAAAGGAAAAAATTCATGTTATTCTTTCCGGAGTTAGTGAAAATGTGCTTGAGACTCTTTCTAAGTCGGGGTTTGCAGATGAAATCGGAAGAGAGTATATTTTCCCGCATATCCAGCTGGCACTTGCAAAAGCTGCAGAAATTGTGAGAGAGCAGGAGTTGCACCAAATAAAGCACAGGAATGAATAACTGGTACTCCGGTCTTTCGGACAGAACAAAGGGAATATTGCTTATTGTTGCTGCAAATACCCTTTTTGCTATTAACCTTCCTGTTTCGAGAGAAATCACTCCAAGGTGGATAGACCCGTTTGGACTGTCCCAGCTTAGAATAACATTTGCCTTTATTTCATTTCTTCTCCTCTCGTTTATTATAAAGAAAGACGGGAAATCATTTTCACCCAGGGAACATGTTCTTTTATTTCTTAGTGGAATTTTTGGAACTACGTTAAACCAGCTTTCGTTTTTGGCCGGTCTTGCGAAAACATCTCCCGTTGATGCTTCGCTTATTATAACCATAACTCCTATAATAACAATGATTTTTGCGGCTCTCATAATTAAGGAGCACGTCACTTTTAAGAAAGCTTCGGGGGTTTTTATCGGGATGGCCGGAGCTGCACTTATACTTTACACTGCAAAGAGTGGAGGATTTAACCAGACCGGCACACTTGAAGGAAATCTCATAGTGCTCATCAGCTGCTTCGTATATGCTTTATATCTTGTTATTGTGCGCCCGCTAATGATGAACCACTCCCCGATTCACGTAATG
>JAAXVX010000273.1 GCA_013335275.1 Bacteroidales bacterium | reverse complement strand
CTTTGCCATCTTAACCCTTCCCTTTCCAAGACCCCAGTCCATAATCGGGAGCCTCAATCCAAGACTCACAATCTGCTGGTCCATTGTATTGGAATACGCAGTTCCCAAGTCGCTCCCCTGCTGGGTGAGACCAAACTGAGCATTAAGATTTGCCTGTAATCCCTTACTGGCTTTCATCCTCTCAACCTCCTGCTGTGCCGAAAGAATCTCAAGTTCATTATCCAGCAGGAATGCCGAGTTGGCATAAGACTTTGTAAGAACCTCATCGAAATTAAGAGTTACGCCGGGTCCCGATTTTGGAAGGATAAGTTCCAGTTCAACATTTTCGTTAAAACCGAGAAATGTTTTAAGACGTAGCATTTTCATTTCAAGGGAAAGCTGATGGTCGTTTATCGCAAGATTGTCATTAATCATTCTAAGTTCCAGCTGCAAAAGTTCGTTTTTTGAAACGGTATTTTTTTCATATCTCTGCTTAGCCAGTTTGTAAAGAGAAACAGTATTTTCATAGTTTTTGCTGGACATGGTGAGCCTCTGCTGAGCCTGAAGAACATCAAAGAACATGGGAGTGACACTCACCACAATATTTTCAAGCTGATCAAGATATCTGCGTTTGGCTCTCTCATATTTCTTTGGCTCGGTTACCATCTCCCACTTAAGAGTGTTATAGGTCCTTAACGGCTGGATATATGTAATGTTTATGGGTTGCGAATTATATGTTGCCGGATTGCTGCTGTTGTTAAACTGATCCAGCCGGTACAGACTTGTAAACACAGAAACCTTTCCACCGGTAAATGCAATATTTTGGTCTATCGACAGCGAAAGGCTGTTTTTGAGGTTGTTGTTGGCAATATAATTAATCTCTCCTGTTTCGGAGTTTTGCAAAGGAACAAGTGACCGGTTGTACTGGCCCACGGTTGCAGAAAGATTGAGAGAAGGAAGAAGCTGTGCTTTAAAAGCGCGAAACTGCCAGTAACTTGCCAGAAAATTGTGTTTTGCAACAAGTGCGGATGGTGATTGATCTCTTGCCGTCTCAATAACTTCGTCGAGAGACATTAAAAGTCTTATTTTTTGCGCAAATGAATGTGTTGATAATAAATTAAATACAACAATAAGTGAGACTAATAATTTACTTATTTTCTTCATGGGCAGGCACTTGGGTGGTTAAATGCAAAAGTCCACTAAAGATATGAATAATTTAAATCTCATTCAGAATTTTCTCGTCATAAAATTTAGAATAAAAAAACATAAAAACGAGAGCCCTTATAATTGAAATGATTATCGCCCCTCCCAAAATGAGACTATAATTTGAGTAGTCATATTCGCAAATAAAAAAGAGAAACAGGAAATTTGCACATGCAAGGTTAAACCCAATTTCCCTGAGCAGCGAGATTATATTAAACGGGAGATAATTAAACTGGTACAAATTTGTTATAAAAACCCGCAGCCATTCACAGTTGCATTTTTTTACGCGTTTATGCCAGTTCATCTTATGAACTAAAGAGGCAAGAATGCTTGTTGTCACACCGGTAACAACAGCAATAAATATTATTTTAAATAAAGCATCCATAATATCATTTAAAAATATGTTTTAATGGATTGTATATTTTTTCAAGTACACTTGTTTCTGCAGTAATTATTTCGGCATCTCCCTCAAGAACTGCTGCCGCATTTATGGAGAGCCCCTTATTTGTTGTGAATCCGTGGGGGAAAACCAATTCAACAGTGTAAAATTTACTTTCTCCCTGTTTTGAAGGCAAAAGTTTAATACCAGATACTTCTGCTTCAATTGAGCCATATTCAATGTATGGATAGGCTCTCAGCATAATGGTTACATCCTGGCCCAGTCTAACCCTTTCAACTTTGGACCCGGTGAGTACAAGAGTACCTTTAAAACTTGCTACCCCGCTAATTGAAACAGAAGCCCTGATATTATCGGAAAATTTAAAGTTTGCGCCAAATACAAAAAGTGAAATTACTATTACTATCATTAAAAAATTACCCCACCGGATTATCCATTTTGGTGGTCTGGAGAGAATATCGTTAATATCTTCCGACTTTAATTCTATTTTTCTCTCATTAGACATATAGCTGATTTTTAACAAGTTCATAATAAGGTCCCTGTTTGGCAACTAATTCCTCATGGCTCCCCTCCTCCATCACGACACCTTTATCCAGTACTACTATTTTATCTGCATTTTTTACAGTACTCAGGCGGTGCGCTACAACAATAACTGTCCGCCCTACAAAAAAGCTGTTGAGATTCTTCATTATCTCTCTTTCATTGTTTGCATCAAGTGCATTTGTTGCTTCGTCAAATATGATAAACTCCGGATTTTTATACACTGCTCTTGCAATTAACAGTCTCTGTTTTTGTCCCATGCTGAGCCCGTTTCCCTCCTGCCCTATTTTTGTGTTGTACTTGAGAGGAAGTGATTCGATAAATTCTCTGATATTTGCAATTTCTACAGCCTTAAGCAACCTGTCTTCGTCAATCTTTTCCACTCCGGGAGCAATGTTGTTTGCAATTGTATCAGAGAAAATAAATCCATCCTGCATAACAACACCGCATTTGGACCGCCATGCGCTCATACTAAGGTTGAGTAGCCTGTTTGGCCCGTAAAAGATTTCACCGAAAGTTGCGGAGTAAAAACCAAGCAAAAGTTTAATGAGAGTAGTTTTTCCGCTGCCGCTCGTGCCAACTATTGCCGTTATTTTTCCCGAAGGAATAATGAGGTTAATGTTTTTTAGGACATACCCTGCTCCGGCACCTTCGTATTTAAAAAACATATTGTCGATCACAATATTCTCTCCTGAA
>JAAXVX010000272.1 GCA_013335275.1 Bacteroidales bacterium | reverse complement strand
GTTTTGAACACTGCAAATTTTATTGGCCGGTGTTCAAAGCGGATTTTTGCAAAGAGGATAGATGTAAATGAGTCTATTGCAAGGATACTTCCAATGAACCAGATGATATTTGCAAATCCGTCATATTGGAGCCATGACGATATGTCGCCGGCAAAAACGCCCATTGATATGAAAAAGAGCAGCGACAGGATGCCAACAGTTAAAAGGGCGTTGGAAAATACAGAAGCTGGTTTGTCGTGCTTGTTTGCGAAATTGAAGCATCCGGTTTCAAGCCCCAACGTAAGAATCACCTGCAACATTGCTATATAGGCAAGAAATTCGGCTGCAATTCCATAACTCCCCGTTGTGAGCATGCGGGTGTATATGGGAACGAAAATAAAATTTATGAATCTGGCAAGAATGGTGCTCATGCCGTAAATGGCTGTTTCTCCTGCAAGTTTTTTAAGTGGATTGGCGCTCATCCGGGATTAGTTTGATAAAGATTTTGACTTAAACAGCAGCAAGCCAATATTCAGCTGCGGATACCATTTTACATCACCTTTCTGGTAGTAGGTTGCAGACAGCGAGATAGGCCCCACAGGCGATTGCCAAACCAAAGCGGCATTGCCCATAAAGGACCCGGTTGGGAACGGATCGGAAAAAGCTGCTGTACCGTCCTGATTTTGTATAAGGGACTGGTATGGCTGGAAATATGTGAGCTGAGTATTGAGAAATATGTTGTTTGTTATACGGATAATAGGGTTAATGCCTGCCGCGAGATAAGTGGGGGCACGGTATCCCTTCATGAGGAGTGTCTTGCTGTGCGGATTTGGCTGGAATGCAGGTAAACTGATGAGAGTGGAGATGTAATCGGCAAATGTAATATTGTTTGAAACCGTGAAATCAATAATCGACCCCAATGTAAACCATTTGTTAATCGGATAATATACCTCCGAAGAAAATCTGGCTTTAAACCGGTGATTTATCTTTTGGTTAATTGGTGTCATCTCCTCCGAAGTGCTGCCCGGTTTGTAGTCGGACGACATGAATGTATACCCTACAGTCAGCCTCTGGTTCATACCTTCGGTAGGGTAAATCCTGTAGTTTGTGTTGTTTTTTTCTAAAATGAAAGATGGAGCAACGAAATTTATTCCGGATATATCTGGCAAATCGTATGAAGTAAAGTTGTCTGTGAGGTAGTATTCGTATGCGTTACGGCCTATGCTGATATTTAATTTTCCAAGTATGCTTCTTCGCAGGTCAATAGGGGTGCCAAAGCGTAATGTTGCAAACATTTCATTTTCCTCAATGCTTGTAGGGAGCCTGTCGGTATAGTACCTTGTCTGGCTTCCCCCAAAATAGTCGAACTTGTGGGCAGTGAACTCTATTTCGTAAAACATAAGAGGTTTAACGGAGAAGTCCTTGCGGAATGATACCGTTCCTCCGGTATAGAACCTGCCAAGGTTTGCGTCTATGGACACTTTCCATGGGTAGAGGGAGAAATGCCGGTATTCTAAACCAACATACCCCTGGTTGAGAGACGATGAAGAGATATTTCCTCCGATTGCCAGCCTCAGGGGCTGTGTTTCCGATATTCTGAGATGAAGGTCAAAGAGAGAGTCTTTGTTCATCTTGGTTGTGGGGTAAAAGGTGTTTACATTGCCGGACGAAACAACGCGGAAGTATCCTCTTTTTATAACATCAAAACCTACGGGGTCTTCCCGGTGATTCTTAATTGTATTGCTTATGAACTGCTTTTTCCCGGATTTAAGAGAGTCGGGATCGAAATATACTTTGTCAAATATAAGCTGAGGGCATTTCTGACGGAAAGCAAGCCTTTTTTCCTGCAGTTCTTTTGCCGAAATTCTTGTTTTTATACGCTTTTTGAGTTCGGGAATGAATTTAAGCGCAAGTTCATATCCCTTTTGAACAAGTTCGTCTGTTTTTTGGAAATCAAGGAGATTCACATCGGGATATGTGCCGTCTATGAGTATCCCCTTGTCTTCCGGGATATCATAGTTTGTCTCCTTCATCATCATGTTCTCAATCTGAGTCATGAGGTCCTCTGCCTCCGGCTCGATTGGGTTTTTTGAGCACTTAACGCCAATAATGTAACCCGGGTTGAAATCCTTTGCCATTACATCCCATGGGAAGTTATTGTATAAACCCCCGTCAAAAAGGAGGGTTGAGTCTATCATTATTGGCTTGAAAACGAAAGGAAAAGTCATTGATGCGCGGATAGCCGAACCAAGGTCTCCTTTGCGGACTATGAACGGCTTTTTTGCGGCAATATCTGCAGCGACACAGCGAAACGGAACCATAAGCTTGTCGAAGTTATACCCTGAGGCAGCAGAGGAAGAGGCAAAAAGCTGAATGAGGGCAATGTCCATCGGATATGGTGAAATAATGCTGGTAGGCAGGATATAGCTTATCTTTTTTTCTTTCGGATTAAGGCTGAATGTTGCTCCGAAAAGTTCGGCAGTAGATTCTCTGCGATAAATGTAGGTTGAGAAACTTTTTTCGGATATACCCTGTTGCCACGAGGCAAACTCTGCAGAGCGGAATAGAGTCACCATTTCGTCGGGGGAGAGGCCTATTGCGTAAAGACCGGATATTATTGCTCCCATTGAAGTGCCGGCGACATAGTCTATTGGGATATTGTTCTCTTCCAGCGCTTTTATGACTCCAATGTGTGACAGCCCTTTAGCCCCGCCTCCGCTGAGAACCAGCCCTACACTTTGTGCGCTCATGTTTCCGACGGCAATTGTCAAAATCAGAAGAATCAAAAGTTTTTTCACTTGCATAATAAGGGTAATTGAGGTAATTTTGCCTTGAT
>JAAXVX010000271.1 GCA_013335275.1 Bacteroidales bacterium | reverse complement strand
TATCTCGAGAATTGACGAAGAAGAGTATGTTTGGATTGATAAATTTACATTCCGCAATCTTGAAATTTTTGGAAGCTATGCCGATGAGGGAGCATCTCTCATTAAGGTAATTGACAAAACCTCTTCCCCAATGGGAGGAAGGCTGCTTCGCAACTGGATTGCCATGCCTGTCAAAAGCATAAAAGAGCTCAACACCCGTCACAATATTGTCGATATTCTTTATAAAGATAACGATAACCGGGAAAAGCTCAGAGAACACCTTTCGGACATAGGCGACCTGGAAAGAATAATATCAAAGGCCGCTGCAGGAAAAATATCTCCAAGGGAAGTTGTTCAGCTTAAAAGAGGGCTGGAACAAATTGCTCCCATCAAACAGATTTGTGCCGATGTTGCAGCAGGAGGCCCGGAATCCGAAGCCTCCGACATAACCGGGCTGGCCTCCGGCCTTGACAATTGCGCTCCGCTTATTGAACTGCTAAACCGGGAGATTCTGCCGGAACCTGCAAATCAGTTTGGAAAAGGGGACATCATCTGCCCCGGCATAAACTCAGAACTGGACGAGCTAAGAAAAATATCGCACCACGGGAAAGAGTTTCTTAGGGAGATGGAAGAGAGGGAGACAGAAAGAACCGGAATCTCTTCGTTAAAAATAAGCTACAACAATGTTTTCGGATATTACCTCGAGGTAAGGAACACCCATAAGGATAAGGTTCCGGAGGAGTGGATACGCAAACAGACCCTTGTTAGCGCAGAAAGATACATCACTCAGGAGCTAAAAGAGTATGAAGAAAAGATACTTGGTGCCGAAGAAAAGATAATTGCTCTCGAACAGTCCATATTCGCCAACACTGTGGCAGTCATACAAAAAAACATATCTGTTATTTTATTAAATGCTTCGATTATAGCTCGTTTGGACCTACTTACTGGATTTTCGCAATTGGCTAAGCAAAATAATTATAACAGGCCTGTAATCAATGATAGTAACACAATAGTTATAGAGGCTGGGCGCCATCCGGTGATAGAAACACTAATGCCTCCGGGCGAGGAGTATATAGCCAACGATTTGTTCTTAGACTCTGATAGTCAGCAGATAATCATTCTCACCGGGCCAAACATGTCAGGTAAGAGCGCATTGCTCCGGCAAACGGCTCTTATCGTTATCCTTGCGCAGGCCGGAAGCTTCGTTCCGGCAGCATCGGCAAAAATTGGAATTGTAGATAAGGTATTCACCCGCGTGGGTGCTTCGGACAACATTTCCCGCGGAGAGTCTACCTTTATGGTTGAGATGCTCGAGACTGCAACAATTTTGCACAATCTGTCACAAAGGTCTCTCATATTGCTTGATGAAATCGGCCGGGGAACAAGTACCTATGACGGCATGTCCATTGCCTGGGCAATAGTCGAGTACATACACGAACATCCGGAATTCAGGGCAAAGACATTGTTCGCAACACACTACCATGAACTAAACGATCTTGAAGAACATTTTTCAAGGGTTAAAAACTTCCACATCTCTGTGAAAGAGGTGGACAAAAATGTAATTTTTCTCCGGAAACTCACTCCTGGTGGAGTTGCGCACAGCTTTGGTATTCACGTTGCCAGAATGGCCGGGATGCCTCATGATGTCGTAAGGAGAGCGGAAAGAGTGCTAAAGCAGCTGGAATCAAAAGAGAAAGAGGGCTCGAAAAAAAGAAGAGTCACTTTAAACGAAGACTCTTTGCAGTTGTCGTTTTTTCAGCTGGACGACCCTTTGCTGGCAAGTATACGGGATGAGCTTAAAGACATTGATATTAACACTATGTCCCCGCTTGATGCTTTTGATAAGCTAAGAAGTTTAAAGAAGAAAACAGGATTATAAAAGAGAGATTATGATAAAACTCTACAGAAGAATAGCCATGATTATCAAACTGATATTTGAAAGTATCAGATTTGCCTTTGGATCCCTCAAAGGGGACAAGTTCCGTACATTTCTCTCTCTCTTTGGAGTAAGTATCGGAATCTTTTCAATTGTAACCGTTTTTACGGCTGTGGGTGCTTTGCAAAAGAATGTTGAATCTGGGCTAAACAGCTTTGGAGGAAATACAGTTTATGTTCAGCAGTTCCCTTTTGCTCCGCCGGAAGGAGAGGAGTATAAGTGGTGGGAATACATGAACCGCCCGATGCCCAAATACGAGGAGTATCTTTTCCTTAAATCCCAGTCCAAAACAATTGCTGCTACATCCTTTGTTGTTTTTACAAATAGGACCGTTACATACAAAAGGGCTTCTTTTAATTCGGGATTCATTACTGCTGCTACCTATGAGTGGGGCGAAATTGCAAATACCGAAATTGACAGGGGGCGCTACTTCTCTCAGTTTGAGGCGCAATCGTCTACTCCGGTTGTTATCCTTGGCAACGAGGTGGCTAATGCCCTTTTCGGTTTCGAGAACCCAATCAACAAAGTAATCAAAGTGGGTAACGCAAATGCCCGGGTTATCGGCGTGCAGAAAAAAGCCGGGGAGAGTATTGTAAACATTTTTGATACAGACAATTCAATACTAATCTCTTATACATTCGCCTCAACAATAATGAACGTGAAGCGGACAGAAAGTATGATTTGCATAAAACCAATTGATGGCGTAGACAGAGACGAGTCCATTCAGGAGATGAGGCAGTTGCTTCGCTCAATAAGAAGGCTCAAGCCAAAACAAAACGACAACTTTGCTCTTAACGAAATGACCTTTCTGCTCAGTCAGACAAAGGCGATTTTCAGCGGTATAAATCTGGCAGGATGGATTATCGGAGGTTTTTCAATATTGATTGGCGGATTTGGTATT
>JAAXVX010000270.1 GCA_013335275.1 Bacteroidales bacterium | reverse complement strand
GGTCCCTGAAGCTCCAAACTCAAGTAGGTTTTTTTCGTTAAGCGAATATTTCCAGTCACTTTTCATACTAAAATCGACCAGACTGTTTTCCTCAAGGATGCCGTTTTTGATTTTTTCACTCACTCCGTCTTCCTTTATGGTTATGGAGCGGGTCTGGTCACGGGTGCTATAAAAATTTGAGTAACTCATCAAATAATTTGAAGTTAGTTTCTCATTGTTTTTCCTTGCCCAACGGATGCTGCCGCCGATATTTCCATAGCGGGAATAATCGGAGTTGTCCATAGTAATGGACCTGTCGTCGCTGCTCCCGTCGGGAGGGGCAGGCATGTTTTTGGGAAACTTAAACTGGGGAGTATTGTCGAGGTAGTCTGTCCCATTAAAAATACTCAGCGAAACAATGTCTTTTTTTGTGGGATTATATGTGATTTTGCCGTTAAGGTCATAAAAGTATGAAGTAGGCTGTGAACTGCCCATCCCCTGTGGCCTTGGTACTGCGTCTTCGGAGTCTCCCTCGGTATACTGGCTTGATATTTTATTATACAGATATCCCTGATATGAACGACGAAAAGCAACCAGTGAGGTGATTTTCTTGCCTATGGGAACCTCGGCATATACATTCATGCTCAGTAAACTTATTTCTCCTCCTAATGTGGCTTTTTTTGAATTGCCGTCTTTTGCTGTAATTTCTGTAACGCTGGAAAGCCTCCCTCCGTACTTGGACTCAAAACCTCCCTTGTAAAGCTGAACATCTTTTATGGCATTTGAATTAAATGCACTGTAAAAACCGTGAAGGTGGTCCACATAATAGACAGTGAAACCATCGTAAAGGATAAGATTTTGATCCGGGGTGCCTCCCCTTACATACATACCGGAACTGTTCTCATTTGACGCACTTACTCCCGGCATCAGCTGAAACCCGCGCATTATGTCTTTTTCTCCGACATTCGGTAAAACTTTTAGCGCCATGGGAGACATCTTCATTTTATGCTCTCCGGTATATTGCTGAAGGGCCTTGTCGTCTTTCCGGCCCACAATGAAAACTGCAGCAATGTCCTGAGTTTGAGGTTCCATTTCGACATATAGCCTTGTGTTCTCTTTAGAAGGCTTAAGGTTAATTCTTTGCGTCTGATATCCTAGATATGTAATTACAATTGTTGATGTATCAGCAGGCACTTTCTCAATAGTGAAATTACCATTAGGGTCAGTTGAAACGCCATGCGTTGTTCCTGCAATATGCACAGAGGCATATGGAATTCTTTCTCCGTTTGTCTTGTCAATAATGTCCCCGGACAAAGTAAAGTTCCTTTTAACAGGAGTAAGCTTCTCTTTTGATTTCTTTTCCGCGACCTTGACTTCAACTTTTTCTATTGATTTGCTTTTTATTAAACTGTCCAGGCACTCTTTGTCCTTTCCAATGAATATGTAGCCGTCTTCGCTTAAGTGATATTCCATCTCCCAAACGGATTTAAACATACTCAGCATACCATTGATTGTTCGTTCCTCCTGAGAGTTAATTGAACCTTTGTAACGGGACATGTGATTCTTGTCGTAAACAAATCGAATACTCATGTCCTTGCTCATCATTTCCAGGATGTCATCCATGTTACCCCTGTAGTCCTTACTTATTCTCAGATTTCCTACTGTTTGCGCTGAGGCGGCAGTTGTGATAAAAATTAAAAAAATTGACAAAAAATGTCTTTGTACAAATCTCATAATTAACGGATAAACTTAAATTAGACCAGCTTCACCGGGTGAAGTAATTATCACGGCTAATCTATTTATCCATTCACTCTTAATCCAGATATATGGACTAAATGACATATTTCATCGACAGAAATCTGAATTTTGTCTACGAGCGGCCCCAAGCACCGCACGCCGCGAAATGCATCTGCCATTCCAAATAGCAAGTATCACAAATTGAGCTTAGTACAAAACGCGTTTTTATGATTATTCGAAAAATGAAATTTGGAACTATCAGTATGTCAACAACATGCTATTTGGAATGGCAGAAAAACTTTCTGGTTTCATCATAGCTCCCATGAGTCAGAGTTGCTATCTGGCGAAATGTTGCACTTTTATCATTTCTCAGACTAATCATCAAAGCATTCATCTCATCTTTGGTAAGTGCGAATAGATTCCTTCCGTTAAGAATTCGATTCATGTGTTCAATTATCTCATAATCCGGAGTAAAGTCCCAGTGCGATTCCCTGTTTTTTGTTGTGTCAGCGTTGTACTTAGTTATTGCCTCATCGAGAGCCTTCTTACTATCGAATATCTCTTCCAAAACGGATGTGTCAATATCAATAAATTCCTTAAGTGGGTTTTTCTTATTGCTAAAATAGAAATGGTATGAACTCCATTTATAATCTCCAGGACTTGTACAGATATATGACTTAACTGGATTGCTAAGAATGTATAGCAAATTATCTTCGATAAGAATCCTTGAATAAGTGTGAGAACTACTGAATGGCGTGGAAAAAAGCTTACCGGTTAATCCTTTGCGCTTATTGTACCACCGGGAAAACCTGATTAGAAAAGCTCTCATTAAAGCGGTCAGATCTTCAGTGATAATATGTAGATGGACATGATTGTCCATTAAAACAAATGCGCATATTCTGGTATTGTACAGTTTTGCAACCATATTGAATCTTTGCAAAAAACCGATGTAGTCACCATCATCGTAAAACACAGTATACTTGTTGTTACCACGAAAAAACACATGAAAATGTCCAGCCTGCTTTCTGTGTTTCTTTGCTGGACTTTGTCTTTTTGATGTAGAACTCTTCATTTCTCTCTCCTCCCCGATTCTCTCTCCTC
>JAAXVX010000029.1 GCA_013335275.1 Bacteroidales bacterium | reverse complement strand
CTCTGACTTTGTCGTTTTCTCTGTTAAGCAAATTGAGTTCTCTCACTTTTTTCACAACCGGATCCCAGTCCGGTTCGCTAAGGTAGTGTGTGCAATTTGTTCTGTAGTCTCCGCCATTTTGGATCTTACTTAACAAATCTTTATTTGGCCCGTGTGTCGCAGCCGGAACAAAAATATATGCAACAACCTCTTTTTTAAGATCTTTATTGCTGTTTAGACGCCCCAGGGCATCAAGATAAATATCTATTCCCTTGTTTTTGTACTCATACCTGCCGCTTATAGCAACAAGCATAGCGTCCGCCGCAACAGGATATCCGGACATAACAGATGCCATGTCCAGCAGTATTTTTCGTGAAGATGAGTGCACGCTTTCATACTCGTCGGATGTGGGTGTAAAGGTGTTTTCAAATCCGTTTGGAGTTACAATGTCCACTTTTCTGCCCAGAAACTTTAAACACTCTTTTGCAGTAATATCGCTTACAGTTGTAAATATGTCTGCTTCGGTGGCTGATACCTTCTCAATGGAATGTTTGGCGGTTATGTTAAACTCTCTGGCTTTTTCCTCCGCGTTGTAACTGTCCATCTTATCGTATAGAGGGAGACCGTTTCCTGCAATTGAACGGCCGGTTACTGTTGCATGCGTGGTGAACACAGTTGCGACAGGCAAAGCAGTTTTTTTGAGATACAGAAGTCCGGCTCCTGTCATCCACTCGTGAAACTGAGCAACTACTTTATGATATGGAAGAAGATTAAATTTAACAAAACTCTCGATTACAAGACCTGTTGCATATCCGAAAAGCGCACTCTCAATATAGTCCCACTGACCGCTTAGCGAATCGAGCTTAAATTTCTTCCAGAAATCGGTAAGTATTTCGTCTTTTTTTGTGATGTACTGGCTAAAATCTACCAGGATTGCAATAGGGTTTCCGGAGACATTCCATCTCCCCACCCTTATTCTTAACCCTTCTTCAGCCGCCTTAAGTCGCCATGCACGAAAAAGATTTGTCTCTTCTGTGAATTCGGGATTTTTGTCGGTTTCTCTCCAGACGTCGGGTCCTATGAGTATATGGTTATTCTTAAGTTCCTTGGATAAATTGAGTGCTTTTGTAGCTATTACGGTATGTATTCCGCCCACCTTGTTACACACCTCCCAACTCACTTCGAACAAATAGTCGGGGAGGGTTATCTTTTTCTCTGACATATATTTATCTGCGTTTAAGCTTTTTTCGAGCCCTTATTTGCTGCAATTTTTGTTCCACTTTTGATTTTCTCTGCTGTGGGGTATTTATCAACTCTTGCCAAAAAGTCGCTGAGAACATTCATATAGTTAATGAATGCTTCGTATGGAGTGTCGTAGGGATTAAAATATTTATGTACCGCACCGTCCGAAAAAAACTTTGTGCACATATAATAGAAGTGATCGCTCTCCTGAAGTTTATAAAAATCGGACAAGAGTGATGCATCTCCGGTTTTAAGAACCTTTTCACGTGCATCATAAAGCTTTCCAAATGCTTCATTTTGCAGTTCATTGCCTATCCATGCAGATACGTCTCTCTCTTCGTCGGCCCATGATATCGCATACGGGACATGAAGCGGCGCAACGGGCTGATGCTTTTTGCATACCTCGGAAGGGGTACAGAATTCAAAATCCGTCTGCGAAAGTACTGCTGCGGGAAGATGTTTCAAAAACTGGAATATGCCTGTAGAAGATTGCTGGTGCTCTCCAAAAGTTTCATAATCCATGAATAAGTTTACGATATCGTCTTTTTCAAGCGATTTTGACAGCCATGTTACATATTTGTCCGATGTGAGGGGCCAGTTGGCCCAGGATCTGTCTGAGAACCGGAATGCAATATCGTCGCTGAGCTGGAAATTCTTAAGCAGAAGTTTTAGTCTTGGATTTATTGCGTTTGTATATATGTAGTTTGGGCTTTTCCACCCCAGAACATGCTTGGCACCTTCCGTGAGCATCCCGCTGAATCCCATTTGTGCAACAGTTGCCCCTATTTCGTCGGAATAAATTAGTTCTGTATTTCTGAAAACTTTTGGTTTCTGACCAAAGAGTGCCTCGATTCTCAGAGAGTGTTTCTTTACCTGAGCAATAAACTCTTCCTGAGACCCTATTGACGCAAGCGAGTGTGCGTAAGTTTCCGCGAGAAACTCAACACACCCGGTTTTTGCAAGTTCTTTAAAACTCTCAATTACTTCCGGAGCATATTTTTCAAACTGGTCAAGCACGACTCCCGAAATGGAATACGAAATTTTAAACGCCCCCTTGTGCAGGCGGATAAGTTCCAGCATCAGTTCGTTTGCAGGAAGGTAACATCTCTCTGCCACTCTCCTTAATATCGTCTTGTTTGCAAACTCGTCATAATACCATGAATCCTTTCCAATGTCAAAGAATCTGTATAGTCGCAGCCTGTCCGGCTGATGTACCTGAAAGTAGAAGCAAATTGTCTTTTTCATATAAAGAACTCTTTATTTTCCTTTTAAAACTTCTGAATAGATCTCTTTAACATAGTATGCAGCATTGTCCCAGCGTAGCTCATTAACCTCTTCAAGTCCGTTTTTTACGGCCATTTGGGAAAGTGCCGGATATTTTAGCAGCCCGTAAATTGCATCTGCAAGGGCATCAATATCCCAGAAATCTACTTTTATGGCATGGTGCAGTACCTCTGCAACACCCGATTGTTTTGAAATAATTGTGGGAACATTGGATCTCATCGCTTCCAGCGGAGAGATTCCGAATGGTTCAGAAACAGATGGCATAACATAGACATCGGAATATGAAAACATTCTCTTTACATCTTCCCCTTTAAGAAAGCCGGTAAAATGGAATCTTGTTGCTATTCCCAGCTTGGCAACCCGCCTTATAGAGCGGTTGAGAAGATCGCCCGACCCTGCCATAACAAAACGGACATTAGGATATCTTTTAAGAACTTTTGCCGCTGCCTCAATGAAGTATTCCGGCCCCTTCTGAAATGTGATTCTGCCAAGAAAAGTCACAATCTTTTCATCTACTCCCCTTTCAATATCCATCTGTTCAAATCCCTGAAAATCTACAGCATTGTGAACTGTAACAACTTTTTCAGGACTTATTCCGTATTTATTGATAATTATATTGCGCGTAAGATTGCTAACGGCAATAATTTTGTCTGCCTCCTTCATCCCCAGCTTCTCAAGATCAAACACCAAAGAGTTGACATTTGTACCGCTTCTGTCGAATTCAGTAGCATGAACATGTATAACCAATGGTTTCCCCGAAATCCTTTTTGCAGCAATTCCGGCAAGGTATGTAAGCCAGTCGTGGGCATGAATAACATCAAAATCGTTTCTGAGGGCAATCTCTGCGGCAACCATGGCATATCGCGATACTTCCTCCATGAGGTTGGATCCGTATTTGCCGGAAAACTTATATTTCTGCCCCATATATATCTTGAAGTCCTTTATCTGACCCTTCCGGTTCTTCTCTACCATTTCTGTGAACTGTTCAGGGGTGAGGTATGGCACAAGATTGGAACCCACCCTAAGGAACTGCACTTTTTCCAGAAAGGTCTTTACATCCTTGCTGGTTTCGGTTACAGCCACATCGCTGGCATTAATTATTTTCACAGAAGATTCATCCTCGTCGCCCGAAGCCGAAGGCATAACAAAAAGCACCTCCACATCCATGTTTGCGAGCCCCTTTGTAAGGCCATGGCAGGCTGTTCCCAGGCCGCCTGAAATATGGGGCGGAAACTCCCATCCAAACATCAGTACCTTCATAAATCGCTCTTTTTGAAATTCTCTATAATTCTCATTGCTCTCATAAGGGCTGCCACACTAATTGAATATGAAGTACACCCGTGGGGCTGATGAGGCGGATCACCGTCATAAACTTCTGAAATAGAACCTATGCAGTGTATCTGAATATCTTCCTCAAAAGCTGCCAGCAACTCTTCGGCCCTGTTTAGGAAAGCCATGCCATGCAGTTTAAAATTGGACTCTATGTAAAAGCTCAGTAACCATGGCCTTGCAGTTCCCTGATGATATGCAAGACTTCTCGCATTTTCATCTCCGTCATATTCTGCCTTATAATGAGAATTTTGAGGAGACAGGGTTCTTATACCTCTTGAAGTGAGCAGCTCCTGTTTTATTTTTTGCAGAACTTTTGCCTTATGCTCATCGTCAATTGGCGAATATTCAAATGCACATGTAAACAACTGGTTAGGGCGCACATACTTGTTTTGTCCCTCCGGACCCACATAATCTGCAAGATATTCTTTGCTGTCTATCCAGAAGGCCTTTGTAAAATTCTTCTCTATTGACTTCGCAACAGGTTCCCATTCTTTAACAAATCCCGGATCTTTTGATTTTTTTGACATCGATATTGCGAACATGATGGCATTATACCAAAGGGAATTGAGTTCCACCTGATATCCGGCTCTTTCTGTAACCGGCATTCCATCAACAACTGCGTCCATCCAGGTAAGAGCCGTATTGCGTTTTTCTGCCCATAACAGACCGTTATCGTGAAATTTAACGCTTGAACGTGCTCCGTTTTTAAATGAAATGAGAATCTCTTTCAGAAGTGCCCCGTACTCCTTCCATACTTTGCTCTCGCTATTTATAAAAGCAGCATAATGCTGAAGTGCCCAGAAAAGCCATAAAGGAACATCCGGCTGATTGCTCTCTCCGGTTAACAGCACCTTTTCATTTTTTATAACAGTATCAATGATTGCCGTAAATCGCTTTTGATCGCCTGCAGCATAAAGTGTAAGACCGGGTGCTGCAAGGAGTGTCTCTCTGATATTTCTGTCGAGCCATGGATATCCCGCGTAAATATTCAAATCTTCACCGGTTTGAGTTATAAATTGCTTGGCGGCAATTTTCAGGCAACTTTCGAAGCTGTCTCTGCTGCTTCTTTGCTCTAAATATTTTTCAAATTTTTCTGTCAGCTTTTGCGGATTCTGTTCTTTTGTTGATGCAGAGAAAATAATTGATTCTCCTTTTTTTATTGGCATTTCAAAATAGCCCGGAACAAAGAGGTCCTCTGAAGATTCGTATGCTCTGCGGCGTTCCTCCTTATATTCGATGTTATAATACCAATCCGGGCATGAGATATATTCATTCTTAACATTCAGCTGCAGGTTAAGTTCCGGAAAACCTTCATACATCCGGAATGACTGACCTTTGTTAATCTCTCTTGAACCTTTATTTGCATCCAGATTAGCTTTTGACAGTACATGAATGTGCCGGAAGGCAAGAAATGGCTTCAACCTGAGCGTTGTGGGAGAATTTGCCTCCAGGAGAGTGTATCTTGCAAAATACTGTTCCTCATTGTGAGTGAGCATCATCTCTTTTTTTAATACAATTCCTCCAACACGGTATACAATTGAAACACATTTGTCAATTTCAAAATCCCTGATGTATTTATGTCCCCTTGGCTCGTATATGTCTCCATAACGGTGTATGCCAAGATTGAAAGATTTATCATGTTGTGTGAGTGTCTCATCCAGTGACGACAGAAGTACGAATTTTTCAAAGTTGAAGTTCGCTATCGGAAGAACTAAAAGGCCGTGATATTTTCTAGTATTGCAACAAACAATTGTAGTATTAAGATAACCTCCTGCATGATTGGTAGATAAAAATTCTCTTTTCAGGGAATATTCAAGGTTAACCAACTCCTCTTTATTAAACTGTAAGTAGGCCATATGTCAGAAATTTATTCGTGCAATGTAGCAAAAAAAATGTTAAGAAATTATTATCATTTCCCTTTTTTAAAGACTATTGCAGAGCGGCTTGGAAGATAGACAGAAAGCAGATTCTGCTCTTTTTCTGGGATTGTAAAGTGGTCCGTTTCCTCCGAATTCCTCGCAAAACCTCCAAATTTTAACCAATCGGTATCCAGAACAATATTATACCGGCCCGGGGGAGCATTGAACTTAAAATCGGGATATGACACGGAAGGGCTGAAATTGAACGCAAAAACATATTCTCCCCTGCCAAATATCAACACCTGCTGCTTAACATGCTGATAGAGGGATTGTGGCCTGTACTTATATATTTTAGATTTTTTTATCAGATGAATCATCGCTGTGTCGAAGTCGAGCAGATATTTATATCTGAGTTTTTTGTCTCCGGCCAGCGACCACTGCCTTCGGGCGTAATGGAACGACCAGTCGTTTCCTGTCCTTGGAAAATCAATCCATTCCGGATGACCGAATTCATTACCCATAAAATTGAGATAACCGTCTCCGGCTGTAGCAATCGTTATGAGACGTATCATTTTGTGAAGTGCAATTCCCCTGTCTACAATCAGACTCTGAGTTGACCTGCTCATTGAGGTGTACATCTCAGCATCAAGCAACCGGAAAATTATTGTTTTGTCTCCCACCATTGCCTGGTCGTGACACTCCGCATAACTCACTGTTTTTTCGTCTGCCCTCTTGTTTGTGAGTTCCCAGAAAATATCTCCCACATTCCACTGCTCATCTTTGAGTTCCTTTATCCACTTAATCCAGTGATCCGCCACTCCCATACTCATTCTAAAGTCAAATCCGATTCCGCCAGACTCAAAAGGTGCTGCAAGGCCCGGCATTCCGCTTACATCTTCTGCAATTGTTATGGCAAAAGGATTGATTTCCTTTATCATTTTATTTGCAAGAGCGAGATAAACAATAGCATCAATATCCTGATTACCGTTAAAATAACTGCTGTAATCCGTAAAGTCTTTGCCAAGCCCGTGGTCAAGATAGATCATGCTGGTTATGCCGTCAAAACGGAAACCATCGAATTTGTACTCCTCGAGCCAGTACTTGCAATTTGAGAGCAAAAACATGAGCACTTCGTCGCGGCCATAATTAAAACAGCGCGACCCCCATGCAGGGTGGTCACCTCTTGCTCCTTCGTGGAAGTAGAGGTACTTTGTGCCGTCAAACTCCGACAGTCCCTCGGCCGAATTACTTACAGAATGGGAATGAACAATATCAATTACTACTGCAATCCCAAGCGAGTGAGCCTCGTCTATAAGCTGTTTCAACTCTTCCGGAGTTCCGAACCTGGAGCTTGCAGCAAAAAAACTGGATACCTGATAACCGAATGACCCGTAGTAGGGATGCTCCTGTATAGCCATCATCTGAATTGTATTGTATCCAAGCTTTGAGATTTCAGGAAGGACATCCCTCCTGAAAGAGTTGTAAGTTGCAATTCCGTATTCCTCTGTACTCATTCCTATATGAGCTTCGTAAATAAGAGGATTTTCTACTTTTTTTGGAGAATTATGCTTCCATTCATAAGGCACAGGGTCCCATATCTGAGCGGAAAAAAGCTTTGTTTCATTATCCTGGACCACTCTGGTTGCATACGCAGGGATTCTCTCTCCTTCCCCGCCGTTCCATACGACCAGCCATTTGAAAAGGTCTCCGTGTTTAAGAATACCGTTTTGCAGAGTAAGCTCCCAATTACCGTTTTCTTTTTTCTCAAAAGAAAATTTTTCATCCTTTTTCCAGCTGTTCAGGTCACACAGAAGGTAAAGTGCCGTTGCATTTGGCGCCCACTCCCGAAATGTTGTGCAATTGCCTGTTTTATGCACTCCGTAATACAGATGGCCGTTTACCGCACTGCTGACTGATTTGTTGTAGCCGGAAATTTCAAGCCTCTTTAGTTCGGTTCTCTCGTGCCTGCTCCATATCTCTTTTTTATGCGGCTCAAGATACTGGTCATCCTGCCAAAGTTTCAATTCAATCATTGCTCTGCTTTTTTGTTAGCTTATCTATCTCTTCCTTGTATGACCGGAGCTGAAGCTGGCAATAGTTCACCAGTTCCAGAGCCCGCTTTACCTCTGCAGATATCTCTTCAATATTTGTAGCGGGATCTTCAATCTTAACAACAAGTTCCTCAAGTTCTTTCAGAGCCTCTTTATAGCTTTTCTCAACGACATCTTTATTCTTTTTCATAATCAACGCTCTCTATATTGCAATTAAGTATACCCTTGTCCATAAGTACTTTCACATTATCTCCCCTGTTTACATCATTTACATTGTAAACTCTTTTTCCATTGCACAGAGTAATGGAGTATCCCTTTTTGAGCAGAGTAAGGGGGTTGTTTGACAATATCCTCTGCTGCAGCATATCCAGCCGGTGCATGCTGTTATTGATATTTGACCTGTAACCTTCCATCAGGTTTCTCTTATAATTTTCCAGCCGGTTGGTTTCAATTATTACTCTTGTTTCAATTGCAGAAAATAACCTGCCGGAAAGATATGCAACCTGCTGCTCCTCAGCAGCAAAAATATCAATAAGAAAATCGGCCGCCGCGGTGGGTGTTTTCACAGATTTGTGAGCCACCATGTCTGCAACATGGAAATCATGGTCGTGGCCTATTCCAGTTAAAACCGGCAATGGAAACTGAGCAATATTTGCTGCAAGTTCATAATCATCGAAGCAAATTAAATCCTGCACCGACCCCCCTCCCCGGATAATCAGAAGCATATCAAACTCTCCTGCCCTGGCGGCAACTTTATCCATGGCCTCAATTATTCCTGCAGAGGCAGAATTTCCCTGCACAGGGGCCGGGAACAGCTCAGTTATGAATTTGAATCCGTAATCGTTCTTATGAAGGTGATTTATAAAATCCCGGTAGCCTGCGGCAGTCTCGGAAGAT
Organism: Bacteroidales bacterium; assembly: GCA_013335275.1. GTDB lineage: Bacteria > Bacteroidota > Bacteroidia > Bacteroidales > UBA932 > Bact-08. The sequence continues at coordinate 1,765 of JAAXVX010000029.1, read as the reverse complement.
ATTATTGCAAGGTTACGGGGCAAAGGAGTGAGTTCCAGAGTGGAGTTCATGTCAAACATCCCCTCTTCGCGGAGCCTGGCAATTGTTCTCTGACGCTCAAGTTCCTGCTCGCCCACTGTATACGAGGGATCAATATCAGAAATTATAAGCGACAGCCCGTAAAGCGGCGAATATTGCACCTGCGCCTGGACAAGTACCTGCATTCCTTTAGAAAGTTGCTGCCCGGTAGTGCTTTCGAAAAAAGGCCGGAGCATACGGAAGAGAGTGGACCATATTATTGCCTGGCATCTTGCAGAAATCTGGCTCTCATCTGCCTTTCTGTCTATGAGATCCATGTAGCAGTGTCCGTTTGACTGGTAATTTATTTCACTTATTTCTCCCCTTACCCAATATTTTTTTTCCAGCCTGCTTTCTATGGAATCCCTTATTTTTTCCTGCAGTTCCAGAAGAGTTATACTGCTTTCTGTTCTCATTCAACCTAATTTTATGCCCCGCTTCATACAAATATAAGCATAATATTGTACCTTTGCCGCACAAAATCTGTTCTATGAAGATAATTAAGGCGATATTCTCCGGGAGTTCCCAGAATGTTACCGGTAAACCTGCTAAAAAGCTACCGGAATTTGCTTTTATCGGCAGGTCAAATGTGGGTAAATCCTCTTTGATTAATGCGTTATGTAAACAAGGGAAACTTGCACACACTTCCTCTACACCCGGGAAGACACAACTGGTAAACCATTTTCTGATAAACGACTCCTGGTATCTTGTAGACCTTCCGGGCTACGGGTATGCCAAGATTTCCAAGACAGACAGGGAAAAACTTGCTGCAATAAACCAGAATTACATAAATGAATCGGAAGAGCTCCGGGTTCTTTTTGTTCTGCTTGATTCAAGACTTGAAATTCAGAAAATTGATCTTCAGTTTCTCACAGAACTTGGAGAAGCAGAGGTTCCCTTTGCAATAATATATACAAAATGCGATAAGCAGGGTACATTCTCGCTTAACGAACGTGTAGAAAATAACAACAAAATTCTTCTCGAATACTGGGAAGTGTTGCCTCCTGTTTTCCTTACTTCGGCCGAAACGGGTAAAGGAAGAGAGGAGATATTGGATTATATCGGGAGTATAATTGATAAAAAAACAATACAATAGTTATGGACCACCAACATCAGATAAAGATTTTTTCCTGCAGGAGCTCGAGATATTTGGCCGAAAGGATAGCAGCTTCACTTAAACTTGATCTTGGCAAATCTTCAGTCACTGTTTTTAGCGACGGAGAGTTTCAGCCTGCCTTTGAAGAGAGTGTGAGGGGAGCAACTGTATTTATCGTTCAGTCTACGTTCCCGCCGGTTGACAACATATTTGAACTGCTGCTGATGATTGATGCTGCACGCAGAGCATCGGCGTACAAGGTAATTGCAGTAATCCCTTATTTCGGATGGGCACGTCAGGACAGAAAGGACCGGCCAAGGGTTCCGATAGGAGCTAAAATGGTTGCCAATCTTCTTGATGCAGCAGGTTGCGACAGAGTTATGACAGCAGACCTTCATGCCGATCAGATTCAGGGTTTCTTTGATTTCCCTGTTGACCATATCTATGCAAGTTCAATATTTCTCCCATACCTGAGGGACCTTAAACTGGATAACATGTCTATTGCCGCACCCGATATGGGGGGGGCAAAAAGAGCAAATGCCTATTCAAGAATACTGGGATGCCCGCTTATTATCTGTCACAAATCGCGCGAGAAGGCAAATGTTGTGGGTT
>JAAXVX010000028.1 GCA_013335275.1 Bacteroidales bacterium | reverse complement strand
GAGGCACAGGAACTTTTATAATGGCAGATTCTATTGTCAGCAGGATAAACCGGACATTTCAGTTTAAACTTGCCATGACTAAAGACGGGTACGGGCCTTCCGACCACGCATCTTTTTATACAGCCGGAGTGCCTGTACTCTATTTTACAACAGGCGTACACAAACAATATCACACTCCTTTTGACGATGTTGAACTTATTAATTTCCCAGGGCTGGCTATGGTTTCGGACTTTGTAACTGCAGTTGTAAAAACTGTGGCGATAAGTTCAAAAATCCCGGAATATCAAAAAGTAGCGGCTCCTTCAACACCGGGCAGAGCCAGTTTTAAAATAACACTGGGCCTCATACCGGACTTTACATATGAGAAGGGTGACGGTTTCCGGGTAGGATCGGTAACAGACGGAAAGCCTGCACAAAAAGGCGGAATGATGGCAGGTGATATAATTACGGCCATCAATTCAAAAAACGTATTAAACATATATGACTATATGGCCAGGCTGGGAGAGCTTAAAGCCGGTGATAAAGTTGAGGTAAAACTGATGAGAGAGGGGAAGGAAATAAAATTAAACATTGAGCTATGAAAAAATTCTTATTATGGCTCCTTGCTGTAATTATTACTCTTGCAGCGGTAAAATTCCAAAGAAGTACGGGCCCTACAAAACCCCTTTATGAGCAATTCACTGTTAAAGGGCAAACTTGCGAAACATTTCTCCCCAGAAGCTGGGAAACAACTATTAATAATAGTGAAGCATCGGGCGATTATGAGAGCCTGAACAAAAAACTGGAAATTAAAATAAACATCGACAGTCTCCCGGGTGAGACTGAAGGTATGTTTGTATACAAACTATACCCGGGAAACGGCCCGGCAGATACCATAAAAGCTTTAAGAAATGGTTCGGAATTAATTGTCACGATGCCGGCTCAGCCACCTGCAGGGAAGATAGCATATAATGTTATCTTAAATAATCCGTCAGTTTCTGACTCAACCGTATCGAAGGAGATAAAGCTAGGAGGTATCGATGGGGTGGTACTAAGGTTTAAGAGTCATGTCCCGGTGGGCGTTCTAATTCCCCACATTCTTCTGATGTTCATTGCAATGCTTGTCTCAAATTATATTGGCATAGCAGCATTTTCAAAAAACATAAATCTTAATTCTTCCGTTATTGTTTTGCTCTTTGTATTTGGAGCCGGTGGTCTCATTCTTGGCCCGCTTGTACAAAATTATGCTTTTGGGGCCTATTGGACAGGATGGCCATTTGGCAGTGACCTGACAGACAATAAAACTTTATTGGCTTTTATTATATGGGTTGCAGCCTGGATGTTTAACAGAAAGCAAGCAAGAAGATATTTGTACATAATAGCTGCAGTTGTCATGCTTCTGGTATATTCCATACCTCACAGCACGGCTGGCTCGGAATATGACCGGTCAAAGGGACAAATAGTAACCGGCAGATAGACTGATACTTAGCAGATAGACTAATACTTGTGCGTATCCGGTTTTAAAAGGTCGTCATTACTCATCTTTACCTTTGTCATAGCCCGCCAGACATAAACAATATAGGCGAATACAAATGGTACCATAAGAGAAGCATAGGCCATAACCTTAAGGGTGAATTCACTCGAAGAGCTATTCTGAAGAGTAAGTGAGTTCTGGATATCAACAGTTGAAACAAAAAACGCAGTATTGTTAAATGCAGCACAAATAAGCAAACTCCATACTGCCAGTACAACGCCGGCTCCTGTAATGTAAAAACTGCCTTTTCCCTTGCCAAAAAGGGTGTTTGCCAATCCTCCAATAACAAGTACTACGCCTGTAAAAAGCATGATAAACGGCCATATGAGCTCTGTCATGTTGAAGAGGTACTTGTATCTGACGGCAGAAATAAAGCCGTTCTCAGGATTTACATGATAGCCTGTCATCGTAAACAGAGATAGCAGAAGTGCAACGAATGCCAGTACAAATGCCGGTCCGGTGATTTTTATCTGACTTTTTGCCTTTTTTGCAAGCGGTTCGAAGTCGATTTGCATTATAATATAAAGCAAACCCAGGGTTCTTGCGGCAAAATATACAACTATCCCCATTAGCATGTTAAATGGAACTGCTATGGCTTCAAGCCCGTGATAATTATTTGTCCAGTATGAAATAGTAGGCTGAAGAGTATTGGTTATGCTGCTTTTGTTCATAATAAACGCTCCTCCGGTAAAAAACGTGCCTACCGCTACTCCAATGAGTATTGTCCCAAACATGCCATTTAAGAACAGAAATGTTTCATAAGTTTTTGCCCCGAGAAAATTTCCTGCCTTGCTGCGAAATTCGTATGATACAGCCTGAATTACAAACAGGAAAAGGATAGTCATCCACAGCCAGTATGCACCACCAAAACTAGTAGAATAATATAGCGGAAATGAAGCAAATATTGCACCTCCAAATGTAACCAGAGTAGTAAAAGTCAGTTCCCACTTATGCCCGAGAGCATTGACAAGCAGAGTCTTTTCCTCCTTACTTTTGACAGTGCCAAAGAGTAGTGACTGCCCTCCCTGAACAAACATCAGAAAAACAAGCAGGGCTCCCAGCAGAGAAACTATAACCCACCAATATTGCTGTAATATATTTAACATAAATGTAAATTTTGTAGTTTAGGTAAAATTTAGTAATTAAATGATGTTATGCTCCGGGTCCCTTTTTAATAACCTTGAATATAATACCAAGTTCTGCAATCAAAAGGGCTGTAAACAAAATGAAAAACAACAATATAGTTGTACGTACCGCACCGGGATTAATTCCGGAAACTGCTGCTCCTACAGGCAATAAATCCTGAATTGTCCATGGTTGCCGGCCAACTTCCGCAACTACCCATCCAGCCTGAGAGCATATATAAACTAGAGGAATTGAGATAATAGCAAGATACAAAAACCAGCGATGTTTTGAAATAATTGCCTTTTTTTCCATGTAGAGCGTAATAATGAAGAAAAGAAGAAAATAGATTCCCAGCATTATCATTATGTGAAATGCGTAAAATGTAAGAGGAACATTTGGGATAACATCGGTTGGCTTTTCAATGTATCCATAGCCGAAATGGTCAAAATTATCCATCAGCTGAGTGTATGCCAGGCCTTTTCCCTCTTCGTCACCGGCCAGGCGAGCTTTCTGGTAAAGAGCAAGCCCTTCGACAGCCAGTTTGCCCTTTGCCATTCTCTCCTCAATTGGCGGGGCAGTTTTTGGAACTCCGTCTTTATCCAGGTAGGTATATCCGCCTTTAAGTATATCCTCTATGCCCGGTACAAATGTATTTGTTTTACGGTCAACAAGAAGGGAGAGCCCCTGAGGAATAGAAATTTTGAAAATAAACGCATCCTCGCTCTCATATTTAATAGGATTGTCTGCAATGTTCTTAACAGATTTTCCGGGATTGAGTATTCCTGCAACTATAATGGGAGTTCCTGTCTGACCTTTGTAAAGCCCTTCCATTGCTGCCAGTTTCATCGGTTGCTTTTTTGCTACCTGAACCGAAGAACCGTCGCCGGACCAGATAAGAACTAAAAGCGATACAAGACCGAATACAGCTGAAGTTTTAATGCTTTTTCTTGCAAATTCCTCCTCTCTTTTGTGCAGAAGATACCATGCCGAGATTCCGATAACTACTATTGATGCAAGAACATAGCCGTTTGTTACTGTGTGAATAAATTTATTTATGGCAACAGGTGAGAATAAAACAGCCCAGAAATCGACCATTTCGTTTCGGGCGCTGTCCGGGTTGAAAGCCATTCCTACCGGATATTGCATCCATGCATTTGCAACCAGAATCCACAGCGCCGATAGATTAGTGCCAATGGCAACAAGCCATGTAGAAATAAGGTGCGCATTTTTGCTCACTTTGTTCCATCCGAAAAACATTATTGCGAAGAAAGTACTTTCCAGAAAAAATGCCAGAATGCCTTCAATAGCGAGTGGTGCCCCAAAGATATCGCCAACAAACCATGAATAGTTGGACCAGTTTGTGCCAAACTGAAACTCAAGAATAATTCCGGTAGCGACTCCTATTGCGAAGTTAATCGCAAAAATGTTCATCCAGAATTTTGTTGTTCTTTTCCAGAATTCATTGCCTGACCTGACATAGAATGTCTCCATGATGGCTATTATAAATCCCAGCCCGAGAGTGAGAGGAACAAATAACCAATGGTACATAGCTGTTAGGGCAAACTGAAGCCTTGACAGATCTGCGAGTGAAGCTAAAAACATAATTTATAAGGTTTTAGGTATTAGGTTTGCTTGTGGTTAGGTTTTCAATTACATGCCTGCTTTTTTCATCGTCATTTTGATATGAACTTAATTCCCCTCTGAAAAAAAACAGCTTAAGGACAAAAAACATAATAAAGAGTTTTATGACAATAATAATCCACAATGTTTTACCAAGAGTCATGCCTCTGAATCCATCGTAGTAAAATAGCCATATTCTCTTTATTATATTACTATTCATCTCTAAAATTTGCTCTAATATAACCTTTTTTTTGCTGTTGCAATTAACAAAATTGTATATTTGTGCAAAATGTACTTGTATGGAACGGAGAAATTTTCTTAAAGCGGCCCTTTTAGGCAGTATTGCAGGAGCAATTCAACTTAAACCGGAAAATATTTTTGCAGGTGAAAGTGCCTCCGCACCAGAAAAAAATGACCTTGTTGCTGTTATGGGGGGTGATCCTGTTACTATGTATAAAAAAGGAATTACAGCCATGGGGGGAATTTCCCGATTTGTTAAAAAAGGGCAAAAAGTTGTTGTAAAGCCGAATATAGGCTGGGACAAAAAACCGGAACTGGCTGCTAATACAAACCCTCAGCTTGTAGCGGCAATTGTTAAAGATTGCCTGGCCGCAGGAGCTTCGGAAGTTATTGTTTTCGACCATACATGTGACGAGTGGCAGGCTTGCTACAAAAACAGCGGAATAGAAGATGCAGCTAAGTCTGCAGGAGCAAAGATAGGATATGCCCACGATGAGAAATATTATAAAGATGTTAATCTGCCAAACGGTGTCCGCCTTAAATCAGCAAAAATTCATGAGTCAATTATTGACTGTGATGTGTGGGTAAACGTTCCTGTCTTGAAAAACCACGGCGGAGCCAAGATGACAATTTCGATGAAAAACTATATGGGGATTGTATGGGACAGAGGGTTCTGGCACTCTAACGATCTTCAGCAATGTATTGCAGACTGTGCTACTTACAGTAAAAAACCGGTACTTAACATAGTTGATGCATACAGAATCATGACTCAAAACGGTCCAAAAGGAAAAACTGCAGAGGACGTAGTTCTCGCTAAAGCACTTTTTCTGTCAACAGATATAGTTGCTGCCGATACCGCTGCATTAAAATTTTTCAACCAGTTCAAAGAGATGAAAATGGAAGCCGTCTCTCATATCGGAAAGGCAGAAAAATTAAACGTGGGAACAACAAATCTGGATTCTATAAAAGTTGAAAGAATAAAAATCTGATATTGATGTATAAGCTCTTAAAAAGAAGCAGGGTAGTAATATCGCTGCTAATTTTGGTTGTTATAACCCTTAATTTTCTCTATTTTGCAAACAGGGAAACATTGTTTTTCGCAAACTTTCTCAAAATTCAGTTTGTACCGGCACTTCTTGGCGCATTTACAGGTTCGGGTATAATTTTTTCTTTACTGATAATTCTGACACTCTTTTTTGGAAGAGTATATTGTTCCACTTTATGCCCTCTTGGAACACTCCAGGATATTTTCACAAAAGTGGCCGGTTTTTTTAAAAGCAAGAAGAAGAGAAGATTCAGCTATTCTTCGCCAAAGAGTATACTGAGATACTCATTGCTTGCGCTTGCCTTAATTTCGCTCATTTTTGGAATAACATCAATAATATCCTATCTGGACCCTTATTCAAATTTTGGAAGAATTTCCACCGAACTGATTGGCAGGGCAGAACAACTGATTCAAAACGGGCTTTCGACAATAGTGCCGGAATCTGTATTTTTCAGGACTTATTCGACTTTTGTTGCCGGGTCATTTGTCTTTGCTGCAGCATTTCTCATCCTGATAATTGTTATGAGTGCATTCTGGGGAAGATTGTATTGTAATACGATTTGTCCTGTTGGTACATTTCTTGGTTTGCTTTCAAGGTTTTCTATGTTCAAGCCAAAGATAAACAGCCAAAAATGTAACCATTGCAATCTTTGCATTCAAAATTGTAAAAGCGGGTGCATAGATACTGAATCAGGAATTATAGATCAGTCAAGATGTGTTGCCTGCCTCGATTGTATGAACAAATGCAAAAAAGGTGCTGTTTCATATAAGTTCTCATGGAAAAAGGAGATAAAAGAAGAGACATCAAAAGACAACAATCAGGGCAAACTTCAGTCAAGAGAGAGGAGGGAGGCTATCATAGCAATGGGTTTAATGGGAACGCTGCTTGCCTCAAGAGCAATAGGCTTTCCGCGACAAATAGATTCTGCGCCAAAAATTACCGGAATTGCTCCTCCCGGAGCAGGAAGCATCGAGAATTTAAAAAAGAACTGCACTGCCTGTCAGGCCTGTATATCGGCCTGCCCCAACGGAATAATCAAGCCGGCTACCACACAGTATGGTCTGGACGGTATTCTTATGCCTGTCTTAAGTTTTGAGAAACAATTCTGCGGATTTGACTGCACTGTTTGTAATCAGGTTTGTCCAAACGGAGCTCTGAAACCCCTTTCGCTGGAAGAAAAGAAACTTACCCAGATAGGACGGGCAAATTTTCGCCTGAAAAAATGTATTGTTTATACCGATAAGACAGATTGCGGAGCATGTGACGAACATTGTCCGACAAAGGCGATAACAATGATTCCCTACAGAGACACCGGGCTTTTTATTCCTAAACTCAACAAGGATATTTGCATAGGATGCGGAGGATGTCAGTATGTATGTCCTGCAACACCGGAAAAGGCAATTACAGTATCTGCAAACGAAGTGCACAAGACTGCACAGAAACCTACCGTTGAAAAACAGGAGAAGGTTAAGGTAGACAGTTTCGGATTCTAAATATTCCCTTTGCCGTCTTTTTCTTTAAGCAAATCCGGTCTTAATTTGTGTGTCCTCTCAAATGACTGTACCTCCTGCCACTCTTTTATGAGTTTCGGATTGCCGGACAGCAGTACGTCAGGTACTTTCCATCCGTTAAATTCGGCAGGCCTTGTGTAAATGGGCGGAGCTAAAATCTCGTCCTGAAATGAGTCGCTTAATGCAGATGTCTCGTCTCCCAACGCTCCGGGTATCAGCCTAACAATTGAATCAACCAGAACCGCGGCAGGGATCTCTCCACCGCTAAGGACATAATTGCCAATTGATATTTCACTTGTGATGAGGTGTTCCCGGATTCTGTGATCGATGCCTTTATAGTGTCCGCATAGAATTATGATATTTTTGAGACACGAAAGACGGTTTGCAATTCCCTGAGTAAGAATCTCTCCGTCCGGGCTCATGTATATTATTTCATCGTATTCTCTCTCGTTTTTCAACTTGGAGATTATTTTATAAACCGGTTCAATCATCATTATCATTCCGGCATCTCCGCCGAAACCATAATCATCAACCTGCCGGTATTTGCCTTTCCCGTAATCTCTTAAATCATGTATAAAAATCTCTGTCAGATTCGCTTCTTTTGCCCGTTTTATTATGGAGTGATTCAACGGACTGTCAAGTAGTTCCGGAACAACAGATAGTATATCTATTCGTATCATGGTGCAAATTTACATAAATCACCGCGTTGGCAAACTTTTTTTGTATATTTGCGGGTTAATAAACCTAATTGTCTTGTAATAATGAATCAAGAAGAGAACACACAAGCCTTAAATGAGCAGATCGCAGAGGAAATCATACCTGAAATTCCGCAAAATTTAGAATTAAATCCAGAAATAAATTTGGAATATCCCGACCATTCAAACAAGAGTCTCAGAGAGATAATCGATATCTTTCAGGAGATGGTTGACAAGGGAGACCAGCAGGAGATGTATAAATATGCCGAAGGCATATAAGCTGCATTTTACAAGGCACTTAAGAGGGAAAAAATTGCAATAGGATTTCAGTTACCATCAGATAACGCAGATTCTTCTGAAGAAGAACATGACGAAAATACAGTTTCAAATAATCCTTTTGCCGAACTTGAACGCGGGTTCAAAGAGTTGTATTCAAATTACAAGGCTTTAAGGACAAGCTTCATTCAAAACATAGAAAAGCAAAAAGAGGAGAATCTCCATATTAAACTTACTCTCATCGAAGAGTTGAAATCTCTTCTTGAAAAACAGGAAGACCTAAACCATACATTTCCGGCTTTCCGTGAACTCCAGAACAAATGGAAATCTGTTGGTCCGGTGCCTCAGTCCCATAATAAAGATGTGTGGGAGAGCTATCAGTTTTATGTAGAGAAATTTTATGATTATGTTAAGATCAATAATGAACTTAGAGATCTTGACCTGAAGAAAAATCTGGAAATCAAGAATTCTCTTTGCGAAAAGGCAGAAGTTCTCATTGATGAGCCAAATGTGGTTGAAGCATTTAAAAGGCTTCAGAAATTGCATGAAGAATGGCGTGAACTTGGCCCTGTCCCAAAAGAACTTCGTGAAGAAATCTGGGAGAGATTCAAAAAAGCCACTTCAAATATCAACAAGCGCCAACAGGAGTTCTTTGAAAGGTTAAAAGACGATCAGAAGAAAAATCTTGAATTGAAGGATGAATTATGTGAAAAAGCCGAAGCTCTTGCGAATATTGAAGATTCAGAAAACAAGGATTGGAATGCTCTTTCAAAACAAATAGAACAACTTCAGAACGACTGGAAGGCAATTGGTTTTGCTTCAAAAAGGGAAAATCAGAAAATTTATGACCGTTTTCGTGCTGCATGCGATAAATTCTATAATGCCAAAAGAGAGTTTTATTCTAAATTCAAGGTAATGATGCAGGACAATCTTGACAAGAAGATTGCCTTGTGTGAACAGGCCGAAGCTCTGCGAGACAGCAATGACTGGAAAAAAACCACCGATCAGCTTATCAATCTTCAGAAAAAATGGAAGGAGATAGGACCGGTTGCCAGGAAACAGTCCGATTTGGTATGGAAAAGGTTCCGTGCTGCATGCGATGCTTTTTTTGAAAGCAAGTCAAAACATTTCAGCACAGTTGACGAATCATACGAAGTAAATTTAAAGAAAAAATTTGATCTCATTCAGGAGATTAATGACTATAAGCCGGATACAAAAGTTGCTGAGAATGTTGAAGCACTTAAGGATTTTCAGTCACGCTGGAGTGAAATTGGATTTGTTCCAATAAAAGAGAAGGAGAGAGTTCAGGCTGCATACAGACATGCTATCGATACAAAATTTGCCGATTTACGCTCAAACGACACCGAAAACAAAATAGATCGTTACAAGAAACACATCAAGGACCTTCATGGCTCAGGAAAAGGAGACAGAGGAATAAGGTCGGAACGTGATAAACTTGTTCAGAAGTTCAGGCAAATGGAAAATGATATCCTTGTTTGGGAAAACAATATGGGATTTTTCGCAAAATCCAAAAATGCCGATGCTCTGCTACTGGAACTTGATAAGAAAATTGAAAAAGCCAAAGAAGAACTTGGCCAGATAGAGGAGAAGATAAAAGTAATAGATAATCAACAGGAATAGGGACAGATGAATAAAAATTCCATTTTAGGATTTGTAATAATTGGTGTCATTTTAATTGTCTTCAGCTGGTACAACTCAAAAGTATTTAATGAGCAACAAGAGGTAAAGGCAAAAAGTGATTCAACAGTAATAGCTAAAAATTTGCAGGCGGCTCAAAATGCCGGTACTGCAAATTTGGATACAGTTTCAAAATCAGTAGTCCAGACGGCAACGGTTGACTCAACTTCTGCCGAGGCAAATTTCTCTTCATACAAAGACTCAATGCTCATTAAGGCAAGCAAGGCTCCTGAAGAGATTACCACCCTGGAAAACAGTAAAATAAAAATTGATTTTACAAATATCGGAGCTCAGACAAAATCTGTAAAGGTTAAAAACTATTTTACATTTGACAGTCTGGATCTAATGCTTGTAAGAGAAAACAAAAGCAGTTTTGCACTAAAGCTTTATACCAATGAAGAGATAAAAACGGATAATTTCGCTTTTGAAAAGAGTGAATCAACCGATTCTTCCCTTACATACAAGCTTTATTTTGACTCTTTGTCATATATTCAGTACAAATACACCCTTCCAAAAGAAAGCTATCTGGTTTCGCTGGATGTTACCATGGTTGGAATGAATAAGTTGATTCCGAGAAATGTAACATCGATTGACCTTCAGTGGAGAATGGATGTTCCGCGTCTTGAAAAAGGATATGACAATGAAAAGAACTATTCTACAATTGTTTATAAATTTCCAAATGACAAAAGTGTAGAAGATCTTGGCCTGAGAAAAGACAACGCAGAGAAGGACATAAGGACAAAACTTGA
>JAAXVX010000027.1 GCA_013335275.1 Bacteroidales bacterium | reverse complement strand
AGATTGCGATGACATAATTATCATTAAAGAAGGATATGTGACGGATACCTCTTTTTCGAACCTTGTATTCTCGGAAGGAGAACAACTCTTTACGCCATCGAGCTTCTTGCTTAACGGGACAAAGAGGCAGCAGTTGTTAAGAGATGGGAAAATTAAAGAGAAAGAGATTAAAATGGCGGATATAAATAAATATTCAAATGTTTTTTTGATAAACTCAATGGCTGATTTTATTCAAATTAATAGGATTGTCGAATAAATATTGTCGTAGTTAGATTATCCAATCGGATACTTCGACGCGATGACAAGTGGGTAATCCTTGGGCTTGAATTCGTCTAATTTGAGCAAATAATATTTCTTCCCATAAATAATCAATCGCAAAACCTTTGCTAAAGATTCAAATCTTCGTGGAACTTTAATCAAACGGCCAACTCTCTCAAATTCATAAAAATATTTATATCCGCAGTTCATTAACAAGTCAACAATCGGGGGTACGCCTTTGGTATAAACTGTAACTAAAAATTCAAATGCAATTATCGCCTCTGCCGACATTAGAGTGTCTTTTAGGCCGGATAGTGCCTGAAACTCATGCCCTTCGGTATCGATTTTTATAAAATCAACTTTTGATAAAATATTTTTAGGCAGGACATCATCAAGACGATTGACATTTAATTCTATTTCCCTGAAAATTTCATCTTTGAAACCGGTTCGGTCTCTTCCGATTTCCGTTTCGCCAATATTTGTCAGATTTTCTAATGCACTTAATTGACCTTTAATATTGGACGCACCTAAATTAATGGCTTCTACATTATTAAGCTCTTCAATATTTAACTTCAGTAGCCTGAATGACCTTGGATTTGGTTCGAAACTGATAACATTTTCAAAAAATTCAGAAAAAAACAAGCTGTGATTTCCAATATTAGCACCAATATCAAGGCATACCCTCTTTTTAGCTAATTTGGGAAATATAAATTTTTTTAAATTTTCACACTCTTCTTTCTCATATCTCCCCCTTGTAAAAATGTCCTGTGAAATAAGATCGGAGCTATAGCAGGCAATTCGGGGATAATTCAAGTAAAAAAAATACCTTTTTCGCTCAAGGTAATGCTCTGTAATTCTCCTCTCAATCAGTTCAACGATGTTCATTCCGGTAGAATTAATTTTTTAAAAAATAAAGGTAAAATTATTACTTGAAAAGCCAAAAATATGTGAATTATATAAGATTTACACATAATTGAATAGCATTACACAAGTATTATCTCATCACTTTTGTTACTTCATCATTTATATTCAAAATAATTTAATTAAAAGAAGAAGTAATGAAAAAAGTAATTTTAGTATTCGCATTTGCAACCTTTATGTTTGGTAGCATCTTTGCGCAGAAGAACAGTGCAGATTTCAGGGAGAAATTATCATTTGGCGTAAAGGCGGGTGTAAATCTTTCAAATGTATATGATTCTCAGGGAGAGCAGTTTAATGCTGATTCCAAATTAGGGTTGGCTGCAGGTGTTTTTGTTGCCCTGCCGCTGGGAAAATATTTTGGTATTCAGCCGGAGATTCTATTCTCGCAGAAAGGATACAAGGGTTCCGGTTCGATTTTAGGCAGTGACTATAGTTTCTCTTATACAAGTAATTATATAGATGTGCCATTATTATTAGCCTTCAAGCCCATTTCCCTGATTACCATTGTGGCCGGTCCTCAGTACTCATTTCTAATAAAAGATAATTATACTTTTAATAGTGCGCTTATTAATATCGATCAGGAATATGAATTTGAAAATGACAATATCCGCAAAAACACACTCTCTTTTTTGGGAGGCGTTGATTTTAACTTAAACAGGATTGTTATAGGTACAAGAGTAGGATGGGACCTTCAGGCCAATAAAGGCGACGGTACTTCAGAAACTCCCCGATATAAAAATATCTGGTATCAGGCTACCATCGGATTCAGATTTTAATTATCAGCAGTTCCATTAAAAAGCGCCTGCACATTTTTTTGTGCAGGCGCTTTGTTTTTCTATTTCTTCATTGTTGCTTCCCAGAGGGCCTTGCGCAGAGTTCCCGAGGCATCGTCCTGATCATACTGCCAGCACATCATACCTTTCATGCCAAGACCAAGGAGCCATGCTCCCTTTGCTGCAATACTCCGGTCATTGTCGTATCCGCAGTAATAGATGCCGTTCTTTGTTACAAATGGTACACTGGCGGCCTGATCCCAGTTATCAATTTTATATATACTCCTGTCAAGCAGTGTAATGTTCCTGTATGTTATAGCACCGGGGCTCTTCGAGAATGAGATTCGTCCATAAAATGGTATTCCCAAAACCAGCTTGTTTGCAGCAACTCCTGCATTCAGGTATGCTTTTACTGTGCGGTCGCAATCCCAGTCTGCATTTGCATTAAAAAGGGCAGAATGGTGCTTTGGTGCATCAGAGATATCGTAAGTCATCAGGTTTACAAAGTCCACATAAGGGTCAACTGCTTTTACATCGATATACTTATATCCGCCGGCAGCGATTTTCTTGTCTGTAACATATCCGGCATAAGTGAGCAGGTAGCCTGTTCCGAGTGTTTCCCGCAGTTGTTTCATAAGAAGGACATGGTTTTGCACATCAACTGCGGCATCAAAAGCATCTGCTCCCCAGCTCATTCCCGGAAACTCCCAATCCATATCAATACCGTCAATACCCCATTTAATCAAAAATGCTTTGCAGTCGTTCGCGAATGCTTTTCTGTATTCATCGGATTTGGACAGGGCAGAAAAACCGCCACCCTGTATGTTGTCCGCATTAGAAACTGAATTAATGAAAGAGATTGAAATTTTCAGATTAGGGTACTGGCTCTTGAGATTAACAATTTGTTGAAATCTGAATTCGCTGCCCTGAAGCTTAAATCCCTTATATTCTCCATTCACCATATAAATTTCGGCAAATGCATAGTTAAAATGCGTAAAAAAAGTCGGGTCCGGAATTGCTGTTCCATAACTTGTTACATACGCAAGGGCAACTCTTCCTTCTACTCTTGTTGCAGGTGTGTATTTTGGAGGTTCAACGGGTTTCTCATTTGGAATTGGTTCTTTTTCGCACCCGGCAATAATTATTATTGCCAGTAAGGCCGCAAGGATACTTTTTTTCACAGTGAAGTTTTTGTTTAGTGGACAAAAATAAAGAATTAATTATTCCTATTTTTGTGTGAGAGTAACTTAATAGCAAATTTTTATACCAACATGAAAAAAATATTATTATCCGCAGTTTTACTTCTCTCTGTATTTATACTGAGAGCTCAGCAAAAAGATGAAGGCAATGTTGTAAAAGCAGGGGATATGGTCCCGGACTTTAAGGTTCAGATGTTTGATGGTAAAGAGGTTAATATTGCCGACTTGAGAGGAAAGGTTGTATTAGTCAATTTTTGGGCTACCTGGTGTCCTTCCTGCATTCAGGAACTTGCAGTGGTACAGAAAGAAATAATTGACAGGTTCAAGGATAAAGAGTTCGTTTTTCTCCCTATTTCACGGGAGGACCCATATGAAAAGATAGCTGCCTTCAGGAAAGACAGAGGACATAACTTTCCAATGGGAATGGACCCCAACAGAAAAATATATTCAAAGTTTGCAACCGTTACCATCCCTCGTAACTATGTGGTCAACAAGGATGGAAAGATTGTGTATATGGAGAAGGGCTATACAAAGGAGCTCTTAAATGAGATGGTTCGGGAAATTGAAAAACTCCTACAATAAGCTGTCAATTTTTGCGGAGCTCTTTAACCCGCTTCCGGTGAGGGAGACCACTACTTTTTCGTTATTTCCGATTTTACCGGCATATTGCTTAAGCGCTGCCACGGCACTTGCCGAAGTGGGCTCTATGTATACCCCTTGCAGGGCTGAGGTTTTCAATGCCTCAATTATGTCGGTATCGTCTACTGTAACAAAATCGCCGCCGGTCTTTTGCACAACATCAATAATCTGTTTTATTCTCACAGGTTTATGGATGGCAATACCTTCGGCAATAGAAGGGTTGTGTGTGGAAACAGGGGTAGGCCTGCCTTCTACAGAATCCTTTAGCGGGCAGCACTTATTGCTTTGAACGGCCATCAACTTAGGCATTTTGTCTATGATTCCGGCTCTTTTCATCTCGGCAAGACCAAGGTAGACTCCTAAAATCTGAGAACCGCTGCCAACAGGTGCGAAAAAATAATCAGGAGCCTGCCAGTTCAGTTGTTCGACAATTTCGTATATCACGGTTTTGGCACCATGTATAAAATATGGGTTCCATGCATGGGCCGCGTAATAGCTTTTCTTTGCACCTTCAATTGCCGCGTTTGCACAGTCTATACGGTTTCCTTCTATCTGATGAAGTTCTGCGCCATATGCCCTCACCTGAACAGTTTTTCCGGCAGAATTACCGGCCGGCATATAGATATTGGCCTTAATTTTTGCCCGGGCACAGTAGGCAGCAACTGCGCAAGCCGAATTGCCCGATGAATCTTCAACAATTTCCTTAATGCCCAATTCTCTGCACTTATTTATCATCAAAGCGGCGCCTCTGTCCTTGAATGAGCCCGTAGGCATAAGAAATTCCATTTTCCCGAGAACCGGCAGCCCCCAGAATTCCATTGGAACCAGCGGGGTAAAACCTTCGTTAAAAGAGGCAATCGAGTTGAAATCGTCAAGAGGAAGAACCTGACTGTAGCGCCACATTGTTTTCTCTTCCGGCAGACGGCTCCTGTCAAGAGCGGGCATATAATCAAGATCGAGATAGCTGCCGCATTCGCAGCGCCATATTGGTTCATTGGTGGGATAGTGCGCCCCGCATACAGGGCAGATAAATTGACAAGACATATATTTATTTCAGATTTTACAGATTCAGTGTTTCTCCTTCGCTCTTTGCTACAATGACAGCTCCGGTGAGGTCTCCCCATACATTTACTGCAGAGCGGATCATATCAAGCGGTTGCTGAACAACCAGTACAAGTGCGATTCCTTCCAGCGGCAAGCCTACTGCCTTGAGAACAACTGCAAGCATTACCAGACCGGCAAGCGGGATTCCTGCCGCACCTACAGCCGCAAGCAAACTTGTGAGAACCACAACAATTTGCTGCACAAGAGTAAGTTCTATTCCATATACCTGCGCGACAAAAATAGCTGTAACGCATTCAAAAAGTGCAGTTCCGTTCATATTGATAGTATTGCCCAATGGCAAACAGAAGCCTGCTATTTTGCGCGAAACGCCGGTTTTTTCCTGTATGTCCTTTAAGTTGATAGGAAGTGAGGCGGCAGAGGATGCGGTAAAGAAAGTAGTCATTAAGCCCGTCCCCATCTGGCTCATGAATTTGTACGGATTTTTACGGGTAAACGCCAGAAATATACCCGGCAATATGGCCAGACCCTGAATAAGACAGCCGCCGGCAATAATGGCAGCGTAAATTCCAAGGCTTCCGAACATTATTTTAAGTGCCTTCGGATCTCCGGCCTGGGCTCCCACCATAGTGGATACAACCCCAAATAATCCGATAGGTGCAAATCGGATAACCAAAAAGGTTATCTTAATCATTACCTCATATCCTCCGTTAAAAAAATCGGTTAAAAGAGTACGGCTTTTGGGTGTAGATACTGTAATGAAGAATCCAAACAGGATGGCAAAGAATATAACAGGAAGCATCTGCCCCTGTGCCATTGCTTTAAAGACATTATCCGGGACAATGGCTACAATCTGGTCGATAAAAGACACTTCTGTGCTGGCAATATTTGTAACATTTTCCTGAAATTGCAAATCAACACCCCTGCCTGGCTGGAAAGTATTAACAAGCAACAAGCCCAAAATGCAGGCGATAAGTGTGGTGAAAAAGTAATAAGCTAATGTTTTGCCGGCAATTCTGCCAAAGTCGGAAGACTCTCCAATGCTGGAAACTCCCATTACCAGTGCGCAGAATACTAATGGAATAACAACCATTTGCAGGCCTCGGAGAAAAAGATCTCCCATCCATTTTGTATAGATAGTGTACTCATGACCAAAAATCCCTAACAGGATGCCTAATGTTATCCCGATAAGGATCTGCCAAGGCAAAGCGAGCTTAAATTTTTTCCCCATATATACTTTAATTTTTTTTTAGAAAAATATCCCGCCGGCCTTTTATTGAAAAGCCATACGGGATTAGGTTCTTCGCTTACAAATGTAGCGATTTTCCTTTCACATTTATTACGAAATAACGAACATAAAATTATAAATTCAGTTTTTCGCGGATATTTTTTGGAATTGCGCTCTTGTTTACCAGAATTGATATAGTTTTTGCCTTCACATAATTTTCGGATAGATAGTTATAACCCCCAAACCGGTTAATTTCCGGCTTCCATGAGTTCTTTACAATGTAATAAGATGTCCCGTTTTCATCTTTTGCCAGTCCTATCAGATGCATCAGATGGTCGTCGGTGGTTGCATTGGATTCAAACCCCTTTTGCCTGCTCTCCTGAGTTGCTACGTCCTCTTTATATACTTTTGTGAATGAAAGCTCTTTTCCTTTCTCATTTTCCAGCTCTTCTTTTGCTGCATTTACTGCAATTCCCATTCTGTCCGAATAGCTTTTTTCGCTCATATCGCCGTCCCAACATACAGTATGGCCATTTTTGAGAGCATAATCAATTACCTGCATAAATTCATCCAGCGGTAAGTTATAGTAATTGCCGGAGTCCCAGTTGTCCGGGATTTCAAGTGCAAATTTTGAATAATAGGGATGGTGGAAGAAACTTGTAATCTCAACATAATCGTCAAGGTTAATTCCCAGACTGTTGAAGAATGTTACAGGTGTGAAATTCCTTCCTTTGTAAATAAAACCCGATGGAACAGTTCCAAGATAGATGTCAAGCAAACTGTTTACAAGTTTCTCATATTCGGGACTTTTGTTTTTAAGAGCAACAGGAGCCGATGCTATTGCGTTTACAAAACTGTTCAGTTCTGTATGATTATGCGTTTTGGAGTTATAATTTATGCCATCGTATACCTCATCCGGAACCATACCATGTTCTTTTACTACTTTAATGAGCATATGCGACAAACTGCCCTCACCAAGATTTCCCTTTCCCGCTTTTGTGAAATTATCATTTATCCGGTTGATGTAATTATACCTTACAGTATGCATTTCCGAAAGGTCATACTCGCCTTTTCCCATTCTCAGAAGTTCCGATTCAAGAAAAGAGGTTGTAGCAAAAGACCAGCATGTTCCGGTAACTGCCTGATTCTTGACAGGAGTTGCAGCGTGTTTGACAATTGTAGAAAATTTATAAGCCTCAGGTTTTGCGTTTTGCGCAAAAACCGCGCTGAAACATAGAAGACTTAACAATAATGCATTTACTTTTTTCATAGTGCTTTCTTTATTTCAATACGCGAACATATTTTTCCCCATTCAGAACCAGTTCTTTTCCCTCAAATCTCCACTCTATTACCGCACCCATTGAAAGGCTGTTAAACAACCAAATCCGGCCATCTCTGAAGTCGTAAGTTGAATACGCTCCTCCGTCCGGAATCCACTTGCCCGAAGCCGGATCCTTGAGCGCTTTGCTGTAAGTCCAGTCCTTGTTAAATACAACTCTTGTCGTATAGGTTTTTCCTTCAACCTTGAGATATTTTTCCCAAATACCTACGATACCGGAAGTTACATTGGACTTGTCCGCCGCTTTATCGTATTTTTTTGCGGGATTTGCACCTTTCGCAAGAAGCAGGTCTGCAGATTTTGTACGGCCATAACGCTGTGCCCAATACAGAGCAGTGTTTCCCTCCTTGTCTTCTGCTTCTAATTTTGCACCCTTTTCAATAAGAA
Source organism: Bacteroidales bacterium (assembly GCA_013335275.1). Taxonomy (GTDB): domain Bacteria; phylum Bacteroidota; class Bacteroidia; order Bacteroidales; family UBA932; genus Bact-08. The sequence continues at coordinate 2,706 of JAAXVX010000027.1, read as the reverse complement.
TCCCTAAGATATCTGTATAAGTACCGTATTTATTACCCATTGCATTCACAGCTCCGGCAGCATGCATAAGCGCTGTTTTACCCCATTTATCCTGGATGTTAATATCTGCCCCTTTGCTAATTAATAGTTTAGTGGCATCAACAGAGCCGCCAACAACAGGTATACCCCCTAAAATAACCTTGAGAAGACCGCCTTTGACTGCATACATCAAAGCTGTTTCCCCGTTTTTATTCTGGATATTAATATTTGCACCTTTGGCAACAAGTATTTTTAAAGGTGTCATTTTCTGAACGGCACCCATCAGTGGGGTAATCCCATTGCCATCCTGAGCATCAATGTTTGCCCCTTTTTCCAAAAGCAGGCTGAGTATTTTTTCGCAATTCTTCTCATTTGGGTCCGCCCCCATAAAATTGAATACAGCTTTATGCAAAGGGGTGTAATTCATCTTATTTTTTGCGTTTACGTTGGCACCACGCTTAACAAGCAGTTGCACCATTTCTAGCATCGAAGTTTCCATGAGAGGTGTGTATCCGCCAAGCTCGTCGTCGCCCTCAATATTTGCACCTTCGTCCAGCAGATATTTTGCCATCTCCAGCTGATTTGAAATCACTGCCCAGTGCAAAGAAGCTCGTAAAATTTCGGCTTTTATACCGAGGCTTACAGCTTTTTCAAGAATTAATTTTGCTGCATCAATATTTCCATATCTTGCAGCATAACCAAGCGCATTTTGGGATGTTCTATATGCCGATTGTTGCCTTATAAGAATATTTGCACCTTTATCCAGTAACAGCTTTACTGCATCGGTATATTTTCCGGCAGCAAGCATCAAAGCTGTTTCGCCTGCCTTGCTCTGAATATCGAGACTTGCTCCTTTATCTATGAGAATCTTTGTTATTTCTGTATTGTGTACACCAAGCATTAGTGCTGTGTAACCCAGCTTATTCTGAATATTAATCTTTGCCCCCTTGTCAATCAGAAGTTTTGCACTCTCGGTATAAGTAAAATTCGGTTGTCCTGCAGCAAGCATTAGAGCAGTATTTCCTCCGCTCTCGTGAAGCTTGCCGTCCCAAAGAATCCAGTCGTCCTGCAAATCAATTAACGCTCCCTTCTCGAGCAGAAGTTTTACCATTTCCGGATACTTTACCGCTTTCATTAAAGCAGTATATTTCCATGATCGTTCCGGCATGGATTGGATGTTCCACTCATTGATTTTGATTCCGGTTGCATTAATGAGAAGCTTAGTCACTTCCGGAAATTGCCCATCCAACGAAAGAGCTAAAACTGTTTCTTTACCCACTTTCGTGTTGGGATTCGCACCCTTTGCCAGCATAGCTTTTACCTCTTCAACTTCTCCCCTGAAAATTTTTGTTGAAAAATCCTGAGCAAGAAGTTTGGTACTGCCTCCCCAGGTAAAAAGGACAGAAAAAATGATAATACCGGCTAAAAGTGTTTTTTTCATAGGTTAAAGTAAGTGTGATTGTTAATAGTATGTAAAATTAGCGATATTTTTAATACCTCGAAAATTAATGGAAAGCCCAAAGTAATGAATAGAGAAAATTTATTAATTTTACCAGACTTGTTCATTCATAATTTTAACCGGTATGCTCTTTAACTCTATATCGTTTGTTATATTTCTGCCGGTTGTTTTCTTCCTGTATTGGTTTGTCGCAAAGAAAAATCTGAGATTACAAAACATCCTGCTGCTTGTGTCCAGCTATTTTTTCTATGCCTGCTGGGACTGGAGATTTTTGTTCTTGCTGGTTTTCTCGACTTTTCTGGATTACTACACAGGACTCAGGATACACCAGGCAACCAGATCAAGGGCAAAAACAATGTGGCTTTGGATAAGCATAATCATCAATCTTGGATTTCTTGGCGCATTCAAGTATTATAATTTTTTCTCACAGTCATTTGCCGAAGGTATTGACCTGTTGGGAATACATACCAGTATTGCAACACTGAGTTTCATCCTGCCGGTTGGCATTTCTTTCTATACTTTCCACGGTCTTTCGTATGTTATTGACCTATACAAAGACCGGATAAAACCGGAAAGAGATTTCATAAATTACTCAGTCTTTGTAAGCTTCTTTCCATTGCTTGTCGCAGGGCCCATTGAACGGGCAACGCACCTTTTGCCGCAGATTGTAAAACCGAGGGTTTTTGACTACTCAAAAGCCACAGATGGTTTGAGACAAATATTATGGGGCCTGTTTAAAAAGATTGTCATTGCCGATAACTGTGCAGAGTACGCAAATGTCATTTTCAATAATTCCTCAGATTATTCAGGAAGCACTCTTGTGGTGGGTGCAATTTTCTTTACGTTCCAGATTTATGGCGACTTCTCGGGATATTCAGATATTGCGCTGGGTACAGCAAGACTGTTTGGAATAGATTTACTTAGGAACTTTGCATTTCCATACTTTTCAAGAGACATTGCAGAATTCTGGAGGCGATGGCATATTTCGCTGTCGTCATGGTTCAGGGACTATGTTTATATCCCGCTTGGAGGGAGCAAGGGCGGCACATGGATGAAAATAAGAAACACATTTATAATCTTTATCTTAAGTGGTTTGTGGCATGGCGCAAACTGGACCTATATTACTTGGGGAGCACTAAATGCAATCTATTTTCTCCCGCTTATGCTCACAAACAATAACAGGAATAATATCGGAATTGTAGCAGCAGGTAAAAGCTTGCCTACGGTAA